>CAZWRR010000005.1:0-24592 GCA_964635805.1 uncultured Staphylococcaceae bacterium | reverse complement strand
GCTTTATTTTTAAGTTCAACGTTTTCTTTACGTTTTTCGTCTTCTTCTTTAAACGCCTCTGCATCTTTTACCATGCGCTCAATTTCTTCTTGACTTAAACCGCTTGAGTTGCTAATCGTAATATGTTGTTCTTTTTGTGTATCTAAGTCTTTTGCACTAACTTTCACGATCCCGTTAACGTCAATATCAAACGTTACTTCGATGCGGGGTTGGCCGCGCCGTGCTGGTTTAATGCCGTCAAGCCGGAAGTGCCCAAGTAGTTTGTTATCACGCGCCATTGGCCGTTCACCTTGGTACACCATAATGTCGACTGAAGGTTGATTGTCAGCAGCAGTTGAGAATATTTGTGATTTCGTTGTTGGAATCGTTGTGTTACGCGTAATAAGCGGTGTTAAAATTTCCCCCATTGTTTCAATCCCGAGTGTGAGCGGTGTTACGTCAAGCAAGACGACGTCTTTAACGTCACCGGCGATAATACCGCCTTGAAGCGCAGCACCCATTGCGACTGCTTCATCAGGGTTAACCGAGAGATTTGGTTGTTTATTCGTCATTTTCTTCACTAAGTCTTGCACTGCAGGCATCCGGGTCGAGCCACCGATTAGTAACACTTGATGTAAGTCGCTTGCAGTCATTTTCGCATCACTTAAGGCGCGACGAATTGGTTCTTCAACGCGTGCAAGTAAATGTTTAGTTAAGTCTAAAAATTTCGCGCGGCTTAACTTACCTTCGTAACTGATTGGTCCGTTTGCACCCATCCCAATAAACGGTAAGCTAATTGTTGTTTCAAGTTGCTGACTTAAGTCAATTTTTGCTTTTTCTGCGGCTTCTTTAAACCGTTGGATCGCCATTTTATCACTTAAATCAAGGCCGTGTTCACGTTTAATTTCGGCTTTAATCCATTTAACAACAGCATCATCCCAGTCGTCACCACCTAAATGGTTGTCACCAGCCGTTGCGATAACTTCAAACGTGCCGTCACCAATATCAAGAATACTAACGTCAAACGTACCGCCCCCTAAGTCAAAGACGAGAATCTTTTCGTTTTTCTCACTTTCAACACCATAGGCAAGTGCGGCTGCAGTTGGTTCGTTAATAATGCGTGCAACTTCAAGCCCAGCGATTTCACCGGCAATTTTCGTTGCTTGACGTTGCGCGTCATTAAAGTAAGCAGGCACTGTAATAACTGCTTTACTAATTGATTGTCCTAAATTTTTCTCAGCATAATCTTTCATATACCCTAAAATCCGTGCGCTAATTTCTTCCGGTGAAAATTCTTTGTTAAGCGCGGCGATCTTAATTTTTTTGTTCGTGCCAATTAACCGTTTAATACTTAAAACCGTATCAGGGTTCGTGACGGCTTGCCGTTTTGCCGCTTCGCCGTTAAGTTGTTCGCCGTCGGCTTTAAACGCGACGGCACTTGGGGTAATTGCTTGCCCTTCAGGGTTAGGGATAACTTTGACCTGCCCATCTGCGGCCCGATAACTAACAACACTATTTGTTGTTCCTAAGTCAATTCCTAAAATAATTTCTTTTGCCATTTGCTTTTCCTCCTAATTCATGTCCTCTGGACGTATTTCTTCTGTTTCTTCTTGTTCCGGCTTTATGTTTGTTGTTACGATGACCATTGCCGGACGGATAATACGGTCATGTAATTTGTAACAGTTATTAATAACTTGCACGATTGTATTCGGTTTTACTTCTGCTTCATATACCGTATCAAGCGCGTGCATGTAAGTGCCGTCGAACTTTTCGCCAACTTTTGGAATTTGTTCACTCACACCTTCGTTTTTAAGCACTTCCACGAGTTGTCCGTGGATGTATTTGAACCCTTTAAGATAATTGTTTAATACTTCATCTTCAACTTCGTTTTGTAAGACGATGTTAAACGCATCAAGTGCGGGCAGTAAGTTTTCGACGAAGCCCACAGCGCGATACTTAACGAAGTAACTGCGGTCTTTTTCATCTTGCTTACGGGCGTTTGCCATGTCGGCATACACTTTGTAGTAGCTGTTTTTCCACTCCGCAACTTCAGCTTTTAATTTCGTAATCTCAGCGGCGAGTTTTTGCTCTTTCGTGAGCTTTTTCTTTGGCTTAGCCGTTTGTTTAGCTTCTTCTTCGGCTACGTTGCTATGATCGTTGTTGTTTTCATTCATCATTTGTCACCTTTTTCTTTCTCATTTAACATATTTTCAAAATATTGTTCGAGTTCATTCGTAACGTACTCCACAGCCCAAAGCACACTGTTGTAATCCATGCGCTTTGGTCCAACAAGCACGAGTTGTCCTTCTTGGCGGCCGGGGAGTGTTAGTTTTGAACTAATTAAACTTAAGTCATCATCTTTATCACCAATGCTCACCGTCAAGTCGCCTTCACCGGTAATAAGTTCACGGATTTTGTTCGGGTCATCTAAAATTGAAATGAGCTTGCGCAGTTTTTCACTATCATTAATAAACTCTGGTTGTTCAAGCAGACTTTCTTTCCCGTAAAGCATCAGCCGATCTTTTGCATAGCGAATAAATGCTTCCGTAAACGCTGCGGCCAGTACTTCTTGCTCAACGAGGTAATCGCTAAGAAGCGGGGCGAGCAAGTCAATTTTACTAGAGACTTCACTTATTTTGCTGCCGACGAGTCGTTCGTTAAAGACGGTGACAACTTTGCTAACGTCATCAAACGAACTTTCGGCCGGAATCATAAACGTTTTATGTTCAACATAACCTTGGTCCGTAACAAAGATTGCGGTTGCACTGTTGTTTGGTAATTCAATTAAAGAAATTTGTTGCAGTTTTTCTTCGTTTGCTTCTGGCCCTAAAACAACACTCACTAAATTCGTCATTTCACTTAATATTTCACAGCTTTGTTGTAAAACATCATCAATGCTCTTTGTCCGTTGATCAATTAGTGTTTGAATTTGGTGCTTAATATTATCGCTAACAACACGCTCACGCAAGTTATTAACGTAATACTCGTAACCTAGGCGCGAAGGCACACGGCCAGCACTTGTATGTGGTTTTTCTAAAAACCCTGCTTGTTCAAGCGCATTCATCTCCGCCCGAATCGTTGCACTGCTAAAATTTAGGTCAAAATTTTCAAGTAAAACTTTTGAACCAACTGGTTGCGCCGTTTTAATGAAATGTTCAACTGTATACTTTAAGACTAATTCACGTCGACGATACCGCATTGTCCCTCCTTTTAGCACTTAGCGCTCGTGGCTGCTAAATATAATTATACTAATAAAAATAGCACTGTCAAGATTTAAGTGCTAAATTTATTGTTTTTTATATTTAAACTATGTTTAATTCGAATGTTATTACGGTTTTTCGTCGTGCGTACACAATATTTTCTCAACATTAAGCGGGCGCAAAAGTCGTAATCCGTTAATTATTACAACAAGCGTACTACCTTCGTGGACTGTTACTGCAAGCCACATTGGCACCGGTAAAAGTGTATTAATAACAATTAAGAAAAAGACAACGCCCATTGCAAAAATAATGTTTTGAAGCACAACTTTGCTTAGTTTCTTACTTACTTTATGTGCGAGCATAACGCGCGTTAAATCGTTTCTTACAAGCACAGCATCCGCAACTTCAATTGCGACATCAGTCCCGTCCCCCATCGCAATGCCAACGTCAGCACTTACAAGCGCGGGGGCATCGTTAACACCGTCACCAACCATTACAAGTGGTGTGTATGTTTGCCGTAATTTATCAATATAATCCTTCTTTTCATGCGGAAGCACATTTGCCACAATGTGATCAACACCAAGTTGTTCACCAATCGCGCGGCTCGTTTGTACGCCGTCACCCGTGAGCATTACTGTATGGATGTTGTGTCGTTTTAAATATGTAAGCGCGGCGCATGCACTTTCTTTTGGTAAGTCGCGTGTTGCTAAAAGCGCCACAACAGCGTCGTTTTTTCGAATAAACATCACTGTCTTTCCTTGTTCACTAAGCGTACTGTACGTCGCTAAAAGTTTTGGGTCAACTTTTTCTAATTTTTCTGGCTTCGCAATTTCATAAGTGTTTTCTTGATATTTTCCTTTTAAACCAACGCCGATAATATTTTCCGTGGCAACGCTAAAAAGTGGCGTGTCCGCAAAATGGGTAATAATTGCTTCAGCGAGCGGGTGGTTCGCATTACGTTCCATATTAACGATTACATGCGTGATTTCCGTTTGTTCTTTTGCGCTTACTGCGTGCAAAAAGACAACGTCAGTGACTTCGGGTTTCCCAACTGTTAATGTCCCCGTTTTGTCAAAAACGACCGCTTTTGCTTTACCAAGAACGCTAAGCGCGTTACCGCCTTTAAACAGTACACCACGTTTTGCTAAAGCGGAAAGCGCCGATAAACTCGCGGGAATATCACTTACGGCAAGCGCACAAGGCGAAGCACCAATTAATAAAATCATCGTTCGTTGAAAAGCAACTACATCAGTAAGACCTAGTACAAAAAAGGCAAATAAGTAAAAAAGCGGCGCTAAAAGCAAGACAAGCGTGACATAAATTGGTTCGAATTTTTTAATAAATGCCGCCGTTTTCGTAATGTTTTTTTGTGTATCTTGCACAAGTGTGATAATTTTTGCAAAAACTGTATCGCTACTATCTTTCGTAACTTCAACAATAAGCGTACCAGTACCGTTAATCGTACTTGCAAAAACAATTGCGTCTTTGTCTTTAAAAGCCGGTACACTTTCGCCCGTAATTGCTTTTTCATCAACAACACTTTCACCACTGATGACAATACCATCAGCACCAATTTGGTCACCAGGTAAAACTTGAATTAAGTCACCAATTTGTAGTTCATCGACGTCAACAAGCACGACTTCATCACCAACAAACTTACGCGCAGTCGTTGGGTTCATCGCTAATAAACTTGTAATTTCTTTTTGACTTTTGTTTTCAGCGTATTCTTCAAGAAAATGTGCGCCTGCGAATATTAAAATGAGTAACGCTGCTTCACTGTATTCTTTAATTAAAATCGCGCCAAACGCACCAAGGGCCATAAGTATGTGGATGTTAGGCCGAAAGCGCCGTGCACTAATACTATTTTTAATCGTTTCAACGACACCTTCAAATAAAACGTGATGGCCCGCGAGTAAAAGACCCGTTAAGTTTAAAATCATCGCTGTAATCGGTCCCATGAAATAAGCAATAATATGCATTGCTACACCGACGAAATAAAGTGTTATCTCAATCCAAAAACTTAAATGGTTGTGTTTACGGCAGCTGCCATCTTGGCAAGTAATGTTATGTTGTTTATTGTTCATGTTCAACCTCAATAATATGGGCATGGGCCATTTTAATAATTGTAATTACGTGCTCATCATCAAGCGCATATATTTGGTAGCGACCAACGCGTTTACTTTTGACGAGCCGCGTCTTTTTTAATACTTTTAATTGATGCGACACCGCACTTTGTTCCATGCCCAAGCTTGCGGCAATTTCGTTAACATGGCAACTTTTCGCAAAAAGCAACGTTAAGATACGCATACGCGTGTTATCTCCTAACACTTTAAAAAAGCGTGTTACGTTACTGGTAATCTTCGCATCAACATTAATAAAGTCGAGTTTGTGTTCCATATATGAATATTCCTTCATATATTATTTTACGCATTTATTACTTTTTCGCAAGTAACATAGTTACTAAAGTAGTTTAAAGAGAATATGATCAAGTAAAAGCAGCCCTTCATCTGTTGCAAAAACGCGTTCATCCGTAATTTCAAGTAATTTTTGCTGTTGAAGATTAACTAACTTTTCCGCGTACATTTCAACAAAATGAGTACCGTAACGCTTGTAGAAATCATCCCGTGAAAACCCGTGCGCAAGCCGCAAGTTTAACATTAAATATTCTTCAATGTTCGCTTCTTTTGTTATTACTTCGCGGGTTGGCACTAGTTTGTTATTTAAGTAAGCACTGAAGCTGCCGCTTAACGCATAACGCTCATTACCAACGTAGCCACTAGCACCATATCCAATTGCGTAATAATGGTTGTTTTGCCAATAAAGCTTATTGTGCACACTTGCAAACCCAACCTTAGCAAAATTACTTATTTCGTAGCGTTCATAGCCGGCTTTACGAAGTGTTTCCACGATATAGACATACATTTCACGATTTAACTCTTCGCTTACTTCCGGCCACTTGTTAATGCCGGCGACGGTGTTTTCTTCAATTGTAAGGGCGTAAAGTGAAATATGGGGTGCGTCTAACTGTAAAATTTCTTGTACATCTTTTTGTAAATGCGCAAGTGTTTGCCCTGGTAAACCATACATTAAATCAACACTAAAGTTCGTAAATCCTGCCGCTTTAATTTCACTAATTTTTGTAACAACTTCAGCATAAGTATGTTTGCGATTTAAATAATCAAGCATTTTATCGCACGTTGTTTGCACACCAATGCTTAACCGATTAACGCCGTATTGTTTTAAAAGTCGTAATTTTTCATTACTCAAACTTTCGACATTAGCTTCAAATGTATACTCCTTAACATTTTTCGTGTACGGCGCGAGTAAATCTAAAAGTGCTTTTAATTCATTGCTATCTAAACTTGTCGGGGTGCCGCCGCCAACGTAAATTGTCGTTAAATCGTGGGGTACATTAAAAAAACGAAGATCTTTTATTAATCTTCGTAAAAACGGATTTATAAATTGTTTGTTGTATAAAAGTTTTGGAAAATCACAGTAATGACAAAGTGCATTACAAAACGGGATATGAACGTATAAACCGTTATTTGTCGTCATCAGCGCGTTCTTCATCCATTTGCGCTAAGATTTCTTCATCAGTGATATGTTCTAACACACGATCAAGTTCTTCTTGGACCGCTGTTTTTTCATCAATTTGCCCACCTTTTTCCCGCACACCAGGGACAAAAAACTTTAGCACAAATGTAATAAGGGCAATTGCGCCAAAAAAGACGAGCAGCAAAATCAAAATAATGACTGGGCTGTCAATTGTCGCATAAAATCGTAGTAATTGTAACATATATGTCTCCTATTTCCGTTCAACCGGAGTGTAAATAAATTTATTTTTAAGCTTTTGTTTATCGTAGTAACCCGCATTGGCTAAGTGGTCCATCGATGTCCGGGCCGTTTCATAAGCGCAACCGATATATTCACGGAAGTTAGCGATTGTATAATATTTGCCTAACGTACAGTGACGGGCGTAAAAAGTTGCTTCACTACGTGATAAACTTGGATCACTTTCTAACAGATGACGTTCTAATAGCTTTGCTTCACTTTCACTTAAAACAACCGGTAGTTCACCAATGGCGATATTCGCGGCTGTTCTACTAACGACAGGAACTACCGGCTCGACTACAGGTACTTCCGTTTTAACTGTTGGTTGTTCTTTATAACCGATAATTTCGCGTACATCACGTTTCGGTGTTGGTGTTACTTCGGGCTCTACGTCCGTATCAAACAAACTAATTTGCCCACTTTCGTTTTGGACTTTAGGTGCTTCACTTGTACTTACATCGTGGCGTTCTTGGACAATTTTCACAACTTTTAGTTTGCCGATAAGTTTTTCGACTTCATCAAGCATCTCATCGGCAACACGCGTTAAGAAATCAATAAAGTACGTTAAATCACTCGTGCGTTTAACTTCAAGCATTACTTCATCGGCTTCTTCACGATTTTGTCCAAGTAATCGCTCAAAATCAAGTAAATGCGCAAATGATTCTAAGTCATTTTGCACTAAGAAACTTTTCGCAAGTAAAATGGCAATTTCTTCACTATAAAGTTCAAACGGTTTAATGTAATTCGTAAAGAAAAGTAATGCACTAAACTTTACAAATAAAGGCGCACTACTTACTTGCATAAAGCCAAGTAAATCCGTAATCATATCGCTAACTTGGTTTACGGGGACGTGAATAAATACGCGACCAATTAATGCTGTTTGCTGCGGATCTTTGTATTCCGTTTGCCGGTATACATAAGTACGCATCGTCAAATCATTAAAATATTCGCCAATTTCAATAAGTAAATTTTCATCAAGTGGGCGATTTTTGGCTTCTTTAACTTTTTTAAGCGCTTCATAATAATTAATAAAAATTAATTCACGCGGACTCGGTGCACTAACGTTACCATGGTACAAATTATAAACAAATGTTGTACTTAATTCGACATCGTATTTATGTGCAACACTATTAAGTACTTTTTCTAAAAGCGCAAGTTCGAAATTTTCAATTTGGTCCGTTAATTGTTGCAATTCGCTTAAACTGTACAGCACTTTTGTAAAACGGCGTTCGACGGTGTTTACTTTATCACTGATTTTTGGTGTTTGGACAACGCGCAAACGATCTTTTTCGACAGTGCGTAGCGTTAATTGCGTCATAAAGTTTTGCCGATATGCTAAAACTTCATTCCAAATGCTCTCAATCAGCGTACTACCCATTTCGCGGGCAACTTGTTGCTTCGTTAAGTACTTTTCGTTACTAAATTTTTCTCCACGACTCATTTTATTCACCTCGTAAACATAGTTTAACATAAAATTACTATGTAAATATGAAATTAACTATAAATATACTAATTAATTACTAATCATCATCAATAGAAAGGACGCTCATAAACGCTTCTTGCGGAATTTCAACGCTGCCAACGAGCTTCATACGTCGCTTTCCTTCTTTTTGTTTTTCAAGCAATTTTCGTTTACGGGAAATATCGCCACCGTAACATTTCGCTAAAACATCTTTGCGTACAGCCTTAATATCAGTCCGGGCAATAACTTTGTTATTGATTGCTGCTTGAATCGGTACTTCAAATTGTTGACGTGGGATAATTTTGCGCAGCGTGCGAATTATTGCTTCACCACGGTGAAACGCACTTGGCCGATAAACGATCGTACTTAGCGCATCAATTACTTGACCATTAATTAAAATGTCCATCTTCACAAGTTTACTATCTTTATAATCAGTTAATTCGTAGTCAAGACTCGCATATCCTCGCGAAACACTCTTTAATTTATCAAAAAAGTTGTAAATAACTTCGGCAAGCGGAATTTCGTAAACAACTTCCATGCGCAAGTCATCAAGATAAACTAAATCTAAATAAATACCGCGCCGTTCTTGGCAAAGTTCCATAATCGGGCCAACGTATTCTTGCGGTGTCATAATGCGCGCTTTAACGTAAGGCTCACGAATGTGTTCAACAAGTGAAGGATTTGGAAGTTTGCTCGGGTTGTCAATTCGCACAATGTCCCCGTTCGTCTTGACTACCTCATAAATTACACTTGGTGCTGTTAAAATTAAATCAATATTATGCTCACGTTCAAGTCGTTCTTGGATAACGTCCATATGAAGTAATCCTAAAAAACCACAACGAAAGCCAAAGCCAAGCGCGACACTTGTTTCTGGTTCATATTTAAGCGCGGCATCATTAAGCGAAAGCTTTTCAAGTGCTTCTTTCAAGTCATTATATTTCTTTGAATCACTTGGGTAAAGACCACAGTACACCATAGGTGTAATTTCGCGATACCCGGGCAGTGCTTCGCTTGTCGGATTGTTTGCTTCCGTAATCGTATCCCCCGTACTAATATCTTTAATATCACGAATTTGTGCGGCTAAATAACCAACTTCACCCGCACGTAATTCGTCTTGTTTAATTTCGTTTGGTGTGCGAATACCTAGTTCAGTAACTAAATACTTTTTACCAGTCGCCATCATCATAATTTCATCACCAACTTTAACGCGACCTTCTTTGACGCGCATCATAATAATAACGCCGCGATACGCATCGTAATAACTATCAAAAATTAGCGCTTTTAGCGGCGCATTAACATCGCCTTTAGGCGCTGGTACATTTTTGACAATTGCTTCAAGCACTTCAAGCGTATTTAAGCCTGTTTTTGCACTGATGCCAAGTGGCAATGTATCTAAACCAATACGCTCAATTATTTCTTCACTAACTTCTTCAAAACACGCACTTGGTAAATCGATTTTGTTGATAACGGGAATAATTGTTAATTCATTATCAAGCGCTAAATATACGTTTGCAAGTGTTTGCGCTTCAACACCTTGACTTGCGTCAACAACTAAAATCGCTCCTTCACATGCAGCAAGACTGCGACTTACTTCGTATGTAAAATCAACGTGTCCTGGTGTATCAATTAAGTTTAAAGTGTACGTCTTCCCGTCAGTTGCTAAATATTGTAATGTCACGGCATTAAGTTTAATCGTAATCCCGCGCTCACGTTCAAGTTCCAAGCTATCAAGTACTTGCGATTTCATCACACGTTTTTCAATCGTTCCTGTTTGCTCAATTAAACGGTCGGCAAGTGTACTTTTGCCGTGGTCAATATGCGCAATAATCGAGAAGTTGCGAATTAAGTTCATGTTTTCATTGTTTTGCTTGTTATTCATCTTTGCTATTATATCAATTTATTTATTATTTCCAAACGTAACTAACTAGTTAGTTAAGTAAAAATGGCGCTAGTCGTGTTTTAATATCATCTTTTGTATGAACGTTTACAACAGTTGCGTTGTAATTTTGGATCGTACGAAAGTACGGATTTTGGCCATAACGTTTGTCGATAAGAAGCACAAATCCACGGTCACTTTCACTGCGGATCACCCGTCCCATCGTTTGCAGTATTTTGTTAATTGCCGGATAAACATACGTAAAGGCAAAGCCGTTTTCGCCGTGTACATCGTAATACGTTTGGAGCGCACTATTTTCATACGTTACCGCCGGAAAACCAACACCAACAAGGGCAATACCGCTCAAGCGTTCCGCGACGAGGTCGACCCCTTCACTAAAACTGCCACCAATAACAGCAAAGCCAATTGTTGTGACAGTGGGATTAATGACAAAACTAGCGAGAAATTGTTGCTTATCAAATTCACTCATAATACGTTGTTGGACAACAATATTTGCACCGTTTTTATTAAAATAAGGAACAATTTGTTCTAAATATGCAAAGCTCGGTAAGTAAACAATATAGTTACCTACTTGCATACTAATGGCGGTCATGATTTTTTCGTATACTTCATTTATTGTTTTCTCACGATCTTTGTAAAAAAGTGACGTAACATCATCATAAAGCACGAGTAAGTTTTCTTTTAAAAATGGATTAGGCACATCTAAAAACATATATTCATCAATTGCTAAAAGCGGCACATAATATTCTTTAGGGGCAAGCGTTGCACTAAACATAACGACGTTATCGATTTTTTCAAGTGTATTTACAATAAATGGCGTAGCATTTAATGCACGCAAGTTAAGCGTGAAAAATCGTGTGTCTTTTTCGTCATTACTAATAAAAAGATGAAAGTTATCATCGTAATTTTCATAAAGTTTGAGAAATTTATTAACATTAAAGTAAAAATCACTAAACGCTTCACTAAGATTTACTCCTTGCTTATACATATAATCACTACCAGCACTTATAAATAGCTCAAGCATGCCGTGTAGTGTTGTGTCAAGTTTCGTTTGTGGGGTTATTTCCGGCTCTAAAGTTTTTTTAACCGTGCGTAAAACACGCGCCAGCCCATTAATATGTTTGCGAATTTCGGCGTGTTCTGGTCCTTTTAAAAACGGTCGCACTTTGAAAAGCTCATTAAAATCTAAATCAAAACTGTAGTTATCCTGGACCCGTTTATGTAAATTGTGCGCCTCATCAATTAAAACGATATATTTGCCGGTTTTGTTATCAAAATAACGCCGTAAATATACGAACGGATCAAAAACATAATTGTAGTCGGCAATGACAACATCACAAAGTAAACTTAAATCGAGTTGAAATTCAAAGGGGCATACTTGATGTTTTTTTGCAGCGGCGATTACTTTTTCGGGTGTGAATATATCTTCTTGACAAAAAGTGTCAAACATTGCCTCTTTTATTTTGCCGTAGTAATTACGTGTAAACGGACATTCATCCGGGTTACAGCGAATTTTGTCATTAATACACATCTTTTCTTTAGCATGGAGCACAATCGATTTCAATTTGAGCCCTTGTTGCTGTAAAAGCGTTAACGCTTGCACTGCTTGTTCTTGCCCGCTTCCTTTTGCTGTTAAATAAAAGATCTTCGCATTTTGGTGTTGCGCTAAATCAAGAATGCTGGGGAAAAGTGTTGCAAGTGTTTTACCACTCCCCGTTGGGGCGTTAATGAAAATCCGATCACTCCTTTTTAATGATTTGGTGATTTCGTCAATAATAAGCGCTTGGCCTTCATGCATTTTTGTAAAAGGAAATGTTAATGTTTTAAGCGTTTCATTACGCGCAATTTGATACGCTTCTTTTTTTGAAAAATAACTAATGTAAAGCGCAAAAAGTGTATCGATATCTTTTTGTAATGCTTTTGTTGTAAATGTGAATGTATGGACTGTTTTTGATAAATCAACTTGCGATAAATACGTAAGTGTAATGTGCATGTGGCTTTTGTTGTGCTCAAGCGCATACATTAACGCATAACATTTTGCCTGCGCTAAGTGCCATGCTTTATTATTTTCATAAAACGTTTGTAAGTCACTATTAGTTGTCTTCAACTCATCAATCGTCACTTCATCGCCGTTCGTAATTACACCATCCGCCCGACCTTGAAGTACAAATGTAAATTTGTCATATTGGAACGCCCGTTTAAAAAGCACTTCAACTTCATATTTTTCATTTTGTAGTGCCTGATAGTAACTATGCATTTTTGTACCGCGGACAAGTGTATTAACGTTAAAAACTCGTGTGTCAATATCGCCATCGCGCAGTAAAAAATCCACGAATTCATGGACACTTAAGTTGAAAACGTAGTTACTCATCAAAAATACCTAAGTTATAACGCGGCAAACGTTGTTCGCCATTTGCGTAACTTAAACCGGAAACACGTGTTTTCCCTGGTTTTTGCACGCTATCAAGAACAATAACACCATCATGGTGTTGTAAAAACAATCCAATTTTATTAATTACGAAAAACGTACCAATGGGGGCGACGATCTTTGAATTATGTAGTTTTGCTTCATAAATCTTTAACGATGTATTATCAATATTATAAACCGCACCCGGCTCTGGGTTAAAGGCACGAATTTTACCTAAAAATTCTGTTAAGCTATCGCTAATATTTAAGAGAAAGTCACTTGCTTTTAAAAGTTTTGTAAACGTTACTTTGCTTTCATCTTGTTCTACACCTTTATTGACACCAGTAACGACATCTTTTAGCACTTCACGCGTTAAACATTTTGCAGCATGAATTGTTTTATTTGTAACAGTTTCAATATTGTCTTCGGGGAAAAGTGGAAACATTTTCACGCTATAAACTTTACCTGCATCCATTTTTTCAACCATTTGCATCAACGAAACACCCGTTAATTTGTCACCATTAATTAAAGCAGCATGCATCGGTGAAGCGCCGCGATATTTAGGCAATATTGAACCGTGATAATTATACGCACCAATTCGCGCCGCATCTAAAACCGTCTTCGGAACAATTTGTCCGTACGCAAACGTTAAAATTACGTCAATTTGCAATTCATGTATGAAATTGTAATCCGTTTTAATATTACGAGGTGCAAATACGGGTATCGCGTGCTTTTGTGCTAAAACATGCACCGGTGTCTGCGTTAAAATTTGTTTTCTTCCCACTTTTTTCGGGGGATTTGTAACAACGGCAACAACGTTAAAGTTTTCACTTAAAAGGTAGTCTAAAAGCGCCGCGCTCATCGCGGGAGTGCCCATAAAAACGTATCGCAGTTGTTTTAGTTTTTCCATTCCTCATAATTATAACGTAATTTTAAATGTTCGCAAACTTAAGCGAACGAAAATATAAATATTTACCCCTCTTTTTCTTTGCCTTTTGTTTTAATTATGTTTATAATAGTTAGGTGTATAAAGAAAGGGTGAACTATTATGCCAAACATTAAACAACAGAAAAAACGTGTCTTAACGAATGAAAAAGCCCGCCAACGTAATGCGCATTTCAAATCACGCGTCCGTACTCAAGTTAAAAAAGTACGACTTGCCGTTGAAAGTAAAGATAAAGCTCTAGCCGAAAAAGAATTTCGTGCAGCGGTTTCCTTATTAGATAAAGCGCAAGGACGCGGCATTATTCATAAAAACAAAGTTGCCCGCCATAAGGCGGACTTAACACATTTAGTCAACACACTAAAATAAATACTAATAATTTAGTAAAAACAATTCAAATCCATAAAATCGGTCGATAAGACCGCTTTTTATTTTGTAGTCTAACTTTGCCAAGTGTTCAAGATCACTAAATATCTTAAGTAACGTAGTATGACGAATATTATCCATCGCAAGCTTGACACGATACGGGTGTACTTTTAGATGTTCACCAATTTGGTCATTCGTAAAGCCACTTTCATTTAAAATAAACACTTTTGCGTAAAGTCGAAATTGCCGTGCAACTTGTCCAATAAAAACAAGTGGTTCTTGGTTTTGCACTAAGTAGTCACGATAAGTTGCTAAAGCACGTTCTTTTTGGCCGGAAACTAAGTTATTTACAAGGGCAAATGTATCATCTTCGAGTTTTGGACTAACGAGTGCAAGCACATTTTCTTTCGTAATATTCGTCGTACTTAACATAAGTTTTTCCGCTTCGTTCATAAAGTCAGTGGGACCACTAATACGTTCAGCAATTAATTTAACCGCATCATTATCAATCTTAACTTCATGTTTTTTAAAATAAGCACGAATAAAGTTCAACCACTCTTCGTCTTTAATCGCCGCGGCAATATTTACTGTGCCATGTTTTTCAATATACGTAAAAACTGGATGTTTTTTATTTAATTCAAGCGAGCGCGCAATAAAAAACAAATGAACTTCATCGCTTAATTCATCAAAACTATTAATTTGTGCGTCAGTAATCGTTTTATTTACACTCCGTCCGCCACTTTTCTCTAAAAACGTCGCATGATCTAAGACAAGCACACGTTTGCTAACGCCAAGCGGCAAATTTTGCGCGTCATCAAGTATTTCATTAAGCGGTGTCTCGCGTAAGTCGTAGCGAACAAAGTTAAAAGCATCCGGTTCACCAACTAAACTTTCAATATGTTGGTTTAACTTTTTTGTAATAATCGCAATATCACTAGCCGCGTATAAATGAAGCATACGTTTATTATAACGCTTTTTGAAAACTTATTGTCCCTTCAATATCTGTGCGACGCACTAAAACATTATATTTTGCTAATGTTGCAAGTACTTCCGCTTCCGGGTGTCCGAATTTATTTTGATAACCACATGAAATAATTGCTTGCTCTGGTTTAAAATGACGAATAAATTGTTCACTTGTACTTGTGTTTGACCCATGGTGGCCGACTTTTAAGACGTCAATTACTAAATACGGGTACTTTTTAACGATATTTTCTTCGTTACCTCGATACGCATCACCGGTGATTAAAAATCCTTTGTTCATTGTATGAAAATAAAGCATGAGAGAATTCATATTTTCCTCAGCGTAACCACCTTCATTAAGGTTACTAATTTGCACACCGCCAACCGTAAGCGGGAAAGACGTTTTCGCAGTAACAACATTTTTTACGTAATTTCCATCAACAAGAGTTGCGAGCGCGCCGTTATGATCAAAATGATCATGCGTTATAATGACGTAATCAAGCTTTGTAATTTGCTTTTTCCGCAGAAATGGCATTAACACATTCGTACCTACGTCTTTATACGTCAATCCACCTGTATCAATAAGTACACTTTGTCCCCGACTTATTAAAAGTGTACTATCACCTTGACCAACATTAATAAAATGGACACTAGTTACGAAGTGATTACGGAGTGGTACAACTTTAATTAATAGCAGACAGACAAAAAGTGCACCTGTATTGCGCAACTTAGTAATTGCACCAAGTTGTTTAAAATAATAAAAAACAAGAAGCACAGCAACTAAAAGACAAGCGTAGTAACTAGCTACTTCACCCGTAATTAGGGCAAAACGCCAATTTGTAGTCGCCGCATTTAGTTTTAAAATGTACGTGGCAAAGTTATTCGTAATATTTGTAAGCGGTGCAATCAAAAAACTTAAGAAAAATAGTATTAAAAGCACAAAATAAAGCGGCGCAAATAATACTTGCATTAATGTTGAGAGCGGATGGAAGCTCGCATTAGTCGTAATTTCATAAATAATAAAAACAAATAACACGAAGATAAAATCCGAGAAATATTGCTTGCTCCGTAGCTTTGTTTGTAACGAAAACATCAGTATTAATGTGTATGACAAATAAAAAGCAGGATTCATAATCAAAAAAGGATTAGCTAGCACAAATAACAAGCCACTAAGTGCATTGAGTGTAAAATTATCAAACTTTCCGTTATAAAACTTTTGATTGAGAACACGTAAAATTGCGACAAGAAAAATCCGATAAAATGCAAATTTAGTTGGATTAAACAAAAATAACAAACAAAGAACACCATAACTTATAATAAGCGCATGCTTCGAATTTAATGATATTCTTGCAACTTTATATACCCCACGACGAATTAAACTTAGATGAAATCCGCTTAACGATAAAAATGCGAGCGGCATAAGGAGCGGATCGTTTGTGTCGCTACTTCTTTCTCCGCTTAAAAGCATATTTAAAAGTGCCTGCGTTTTACTATCTAAATGCGCAGTGCGCTTATCACTATTAAAAAACGTAAAAAGTTTAGCACTGCGCACAAGTGTAATATCACGACTTACATAACTTTCGTGTACACCCAAACTTTGCAAATATTGTTTAAAGTCAAACTCACTTTCAAGCGTGATAAAAAAAAGCGGTTCACTATTGCCATTTATTGAAATAATGTCACCAAAAGAAAACGTGTTGTTATAATTTTGAACGTAGTAAAAACGCATTGACTTAAACATCACGAAATAATTGCTTTTACTGCGTAACACAACCGCATAATTGCCAAAGTGCGGTAACGTATACACAAAACTCGCAATGTAATAACTACTAAAACCTGCACCGACAAACAAAAAAAGTAAACCGTAATTACGCCCGCTTTTAACGAAAAGCAAAACAACTACGCTCAGCGGCAAAACGAAGAACCAATTTACGTGTAAACAAAAACTACAAACAAATAAAAGTAAGGCAAAAAACGCACTCATTGTAAAATAATAAAGTTTTTCAAACTTTCAAACGTTGCTTTACCGATTCCTTTCACATCCATAATTTGTTCAATATACGTAAAACTGCCAATCGTCGCCCGATATTCAATAATCGCGGCGGCAATCGTATTACCAATACCATTAATACTCATTAAATCTTCTTTCGTTCCGGTATTAATGTTTGCTTTTTCTAAAAGCACGTCCCCACAGTAATCATCAAGATCATAAAGCGGGGCAACGTAATAGCTCACATTTTTAACAAGCAGCGTATCTTCAATAAACGCACGGTTATCCGCATTACTTTTCGGGCCGCCTGCCGCGTTTATTAAATTACCCACTGTCTCGCCCTCACTCATCATATACGTTCCCGGTTTCATTACTTCCCCTGTAACGGTAATTGACCAATACGTGTTGTCAACTTCTACGATGGGTGAACTATCTTGTACTTGCGTATCGTATTGCTTAATGAGCACGAACGTAAACACAACAAGAATAGTGACGACAACGACACCAATAATCATCTTTAACATTTTAAAAAACCTCCTTACTTATATATAAGGAGGAATTGTGTTAAATTTACACTTTTTACTAATTTAATGGGGTTGTGCTAATTTCGATTATTGAAACTTCGTATGTTGCCTGCGCTTTTACTTGCACACGATCACCAACTTTACGGCCGATAATGGCCTGGGCAAGTGGTGAATCAAGAGTCACGACACCATCAAGTGGTTTGCCTTCAAACTGCCCAACAAGCCGCACAATAATTGTTTCATTAAATTCTAAATCATGGAGGCGAACGTAATTACCAAGTGAAACTTCTTTTGCGTTTTTGGAAAATTCAATAATTTCCGCATTGTTTAAAATATGTTCAATCTCAAGAATGCGACCTTCAACACGACCTTGGCGATTGCGCGCTGCGTCGTAGTCAGCATTTTCACTTAAATCACCGTAACCACGTGATTCTTCGATTTCTTTTAAGACACTAGGCCGTTCAACTTTAATTAAATGTTCACGTTCTTTTTTAAACGCGTCATAACGTTCTTGTGATAATTGATATTTTGGTTCTTGCATAAATTCACCTCATTAAATTTGTTGTCATTATAACATAAAGAGCAACGGAAAAGAAACTTTAATCTTCGCTCTCTAATTCTTCTTCAAACGCCCGGAATACTTCATCGATTTCCGCTAATTCGTCCGTATCTTCAATAAAAGAAATTGATCCGTCCTCGTAATAACGCGCAAACATAATCTCTTCGTCATCCTCTTCATCGTAGAAAAAGACGTATTTTGCATCCCGCTCTTCGTTTTCATACGAAAAAAGAATTGCAAACGTGAAAACATTACCTTCTTCATCGATAATTTCAATCACGTCGTCATCCATTTTCAAAATTTTATCTTCACTCATTTTCTTTCCTCATTTCTAAATAAGTTTCTAAAATTATTAAAGCACTATATTCGTCAACTTTTTGTTTGATTTGCAGCGGTGTGTAACCTAGCGCAACAAGCCGCTCCGTGGCTTCAAGTGTTGTGAACCGTTCATCAACTAAAATAATGGGAATCATTAATTCTTTAGCTAAATCTTCTTGGAACCGTCGCGCGCTTGCAGCACGAACACCTTCACTGCCATCAACGTTTAGCGGTAAGCCTAGGGCAATAACACTAATTTGCTTTTCCGCAACAACATCTTTTACGTGTTCACGCGCTAGTTTATAATAGTTTTCGCTATACATAAATACACCAGCAGGGACAGTTGTTTTACTTTTTGCTAAATAAAGTGCTTTACCAAGCGTTTTCGTACCTAAATCGAGTGCAAGGATGTTATGCATGCATTGTTTCCTTAACTATTTTAAGTATAAGCTCCGCACTTACAAATTGTGGTAGTTGCCCGTTTGCAAAATCTGGACGTCCACCGCCTGAACCGCCATAAGCTTTCGTAAGTGCCTTGACGAGCGTTCCAGCATGAGCCTTTGCCGCACTGTCTTTACTTACAGTTACTAGAAGCGCGACACTTGGTGCATGTTGCGCTGTAAAGATGATAACCGCATCATTTCTCTTATTTTTAATAATATCGCTAAGGACAAATAAGTCATCACGCTCAAGTTCCGAAAAGTGCGCAATATAAACTGGCACTTCACCAACGCTCGTTGCCTTTAGTTTTGCCGCAACTGCTTGTAAAACCTCGCGTTTTAGTATTTTGTTAGCTTCACTAAGACTTTGCCGCTCAGCACGTAGTTTTGCGGTTGTACTTAGTAATTCTTTCGTGTCTTTAACATTAAAATCGTTTTGTAGTTTTGCAAGTAAATGCGCATTTTGTTTTAAATATTCGTATGCTTTAAGTCCGCTTACTGCTTCAATACGACGGATGCCGCTTGCAATACTTCCTTCGCTCATAAGCGCAAACGTCCCAACAAGCCCGGTGTTAATAACGTGGGTTCCCCCACAAAGTTCGCGGGACACATCGCCAAACTCGACAACCCGTACTTTACTGCCATACTTTTCACCAAAAAACGCTTTCGCACCACGCGCTAATGCTTCGTCTAAAGTCATCTCTTGTATGACTAGTGGAATGCGTTCATTAATATAACGATTTACAAGTGCCTCAATTTGCGCAAGCTCGTCGTACGTCAACTTTTTGTCATACGTAAAATCAAACCGTAAATAGTCATCGCCAACATAACTTCCTGCTTGATTTGCGCCTTCGCCTAAAATAACGTTTAGTGCTTTATGTAATAAATGCGTTGCAGTGTGGTTTTGTTCAATGAGTTCTCGTTTGTTTTGATCAATTTTAAGCGTAACTTCCATTCCTTCGCGCAGCGATCCATAAAGCGTTTCAACTTTATGAACATGTTGGCCGTGCGGTGCTTTATAAAGCGCAGTGACTTTCCCTAAATAATCTTTGCCTTCAACGACGCCACTATCACTTATTTGCCCGCCACTTTCAGCGTAAAATGGCGTTACTTTTGTAATCACTTCAATGACATCTTCGCCACTTGTAATCCGTTCACCATCACGGAAAAGTGCACTAACAACCGAAGTTACTTCGCCTACATTATCAACAAAAGAGCTTGGGTTCGTAAATTCAAGCAAATCTTTACTTTGGCGCTGCATGCTTGCTGCTTCCCCCCGTGCCTTGCGGGCCCGTTCTTTTTGTGCTTCTAAAAGTTCATCGAATTCATCTTTATTTACACTTACACCGTATTCGAGCGCGATTTCTGCGGTAAGTTCAAACGGAAAACCGTACGTGTCATAAAGCATAAACGTATGTTCACCTGTGAGCGCTTTATGTTCATCAAGTAAATCGCGTACAAGTTTTTCACCGTGGTTTAATGTTTTAACAAAGCGGTTTTCTTCCGCTTCAATCAGGCGCATTACTTTCGCTTTATTTAACGCAATTTCCGGATAAAATTCACCCATTGCAGTAATTACACTATCAACAAGACCACCTAAAAATGGTTTTGTAAGTCCGAGTTTTTGCCCGTAGCGCATTGCCCGCCGTAATAAGCGACGTAGGACGTAGCCGCGCCCTTCATTGCTAAAACTTGCACCATCGCTAAGTGCGAAGACGCAAGTGCGAATATGATCACTAATAACACGGTAGCTAACAATATTATCACTATATTTTGTATTACTAATCTTTTCTAATTCAGTAATTACCGGCATAAATAAATCAGTTTCATAATTTGTCGCAACGCCTTGCATGACACTGGCGATCCGTTCAAGGCCTGCACCTGTGTCAATGTTTTTCGAAGGTAACTCTTCGTAATCCTCACGTTTTACACCACTTTTAGCGTTAAACTGACTAAACACAATATTCCAAATTTCTAAATATCGTTCGTTGTCAATATCTTCTTCTAAAAGTTTTACACCTTTGTTTTCAGGGTCAAGTTTTGCGCCTAAATCAAAGAAAATTTCTGTATTTGGTCCGCATGGTCCTTCGCCAATTTCCCAAAAGTTACTAGGTGAAGCAACGATTTGTGCTGGTTTCACCCCTTCTCTTAACCAAAGTTCACGCGTTTCGCTGTCACTTGGATGATATGTAAAATAAAGTTTATCAACAGGTAACCCAAGCCATTTTGGATTAGTTAAAAATTCAAAGCCCCACGCGATTGCTTCTTTACGGAAATAATCACCAAGCGAAAAGTTGCCAAGCATTTCAAAAAAAGTATGATGGCGATTTGTAACACCAACATTATCAATATCGTTTGTGCGAATACTTTTTTGAACGTTAACAAGACGCCGTGATGGCGGTATTTTACTGCCGTCAAAATATGGTTTAAGTGCGGCAACACCGCTATTAATCCATAGTAAAGTTTTGTCGTTATGCGGAATTAGGTTCGCACCATCAATGATTAAGTGTTTTTTCTCTTTAAAAAACGCTAGCCATAGCGTGCGGATTTCGTTACTTGTTAAATGTTTCATTGCTCACTCCATTCAAAAAAGATTTGCAAGGAACGACATTTTTGCCGCGGTACCATCCTTGTTCATCAAAGTGATGCACTTAATTATGCTCATAACGGGAGCAATCCGGCGAGTATTAGTCGCTCTTGGAAGTGGCATGTTGTTATTTTATGTACGCTTCCACCGTCCGTACTCGCTACGTTTATAACAACTTTGTTTCCGCATTGATTTCGTGTTTATTATACCACGCTTATTAGATTCGCGTTATCATAATAACGTTATTACAAAAACAAAAACATTCATAAAAAATATGCTGCTAAACGATACTAGTGACTACGTGGATCCCTTTATATAACAAAAAACGGAGAACTTTCGTAATTTATTCATATTTGAGTGGTACTCATTCCGTGCTCTACTAGAACCGCTTTTTTGGATAAATGATTCACTAATCTTAGTTATTTTAGTTATTTTAAATAAAAATGTAAACGCTAATCTAAAAGTGAACACTTAAATCAACAACGCCGGTTGAAAAGTGAACACCATAATTGATACCTTAAAAATGGAGGTATCGGAAGGATGATTAGCGTAATGGACAAAGTAGCAATAATAGCGTTGCATGACAAAGGAATTTCAAATAAAGAGATTGCCAGACAATTAGGAATCTCACGTAACACCGTAATTAAATATATAAGGCGATATAAAAATAGTAAAACAGCCTTAGAGAACACGCGTGATCCGGTTGAGGCGGCCAACATTCAAGAGCGGATGATGGCCAAGGATGTAATGGATACATCGGGGCGACGACCAAGAAAGTTCAGCGGCGAACTCGAAGCAAGGTTTTACGAGATTATTAAGATTAACGAAGAGCGTAACAAAGCATTAGGACCGAACAAACAAGAAATAAACGGTGCGATAATTTACCGACAGCTTAAGCGCGAAGGTTTTGATATTGGAGAAACCACGGTGCGTGAGAAATGGCGGGAATATCGTCATAGCCATCAAGAAGTTTTCATTAAACAAAGCTATGAATATGGCGAACGAGCGGACTTTGATTTTCACCAAATAAAAGTTGTAATAGCGGGTGTTGTTAAGGTGTATCATCAGGCGACAATATCGTGTCCAAAATCAAACTTTGTTTTCATTAAATTAAATCATAATCAAAGCCGAAAAGCCGTCTTAACTTCCCTGGTCGATTTTTTCCGATATTGTGGCGGCGTCTTTAATGAAATAACGTTTGATAATATGAAACCAGTCGTTGAAACATACGGTTACAAAAACAACAAAATCTTAAGTCAGGAACTTCTAAAGTTTGCTGCGTATTACGGGTTTAAAATCAATACAACAAATGCCCGAAAAGGTAACGAGAAAGGTCACGTTGAAAACGGGGGAAAGCTGATCAGAAAAGAACTCTTTTCACTTAACTATAAGTTTCCGAATGAGCAAGAACTTTTTGCGTACGTTGAGCGCGAATTAAAAGTAGCAAACGCGGGAATACTTGATGCGTTTAATGAAGAAACAAAACACTTAAAACCATTGCCGATTCACGATTATAATTTAGGCGAATTTGGGCTTGGTAAAGTTAATTCTTACAGTTTCGTGATAGTTTTAACGAATTATTACTCGGTTCCTGAAGAATACGTCTATAAAGAGGTGAGATACTCGATTATTAGCGATTTAATCGTGTTTTACTATGGAAACCTCGAAATAGCGAGACATTCCCTGTTAAAAGGAAAAGATGGCTATCAAGTAAATATCAAGCATTATTTAAAAACCTTGATGAAAAAGCCAGGGGCGATTAGCCGATCACTCGCGTTAAGAAATAGTGACGAAGAAATCATTAAATTATTTAAGGATAAATATCAAGATAATCCGCGGGGTTTTGTAAATTATCTTTATCATGAAAACAATGCGGAAAATCGTGAACAAATAACGATTGAAACAGTATCAAATAATCAACTTGGCAACATCAATAAAACATTTAATTTAACGGGAGTAAATGCATGAGAAATAACATTGAAAAAATGGCGTATCGATTACGTCTTCCAAACATCCGGATTAACTACCAAACAATGATTGAAGAGGCTTTAAATAAGCAACTAAGTTACGAAGCTTTTGTTGAACTTATTTTAACGCGTGAAGTAATGAAACGCGGAGAAAACAGTATTCAAAAACGGATTAAAGAAGCAAGGTTTCCGTATCTAAGAACGTTTAGTGAAATGGACTACAATGCGTTTAGTTTGCCGATCGCGAATAGCATCCGTGAACTCCAGTCTCTCGCGTTTATTCGTGAAGGGAGAAATCTTATATTAATTGGTAATCCAGGCGTTGGTAAAACACATACCGCCTTAGCGCTTGGTCACCTTGCCTGTGAAGCAAATATGAAAGTATTATTCATAACTGTTCCTAACTTAATTCTCGAGCTTAAAGAAGCTCTTAAGGAGCGCGAAGTCGTGATGTACAAGAAAAAGTTTATGAGTTATGATCTTGTGATTTTAGATGAACTTGGTTATGTTGCTTTTGACCGTGATGGGAGTGAACTTCTTTTCAATCTTCTTTCTAACCGATCAGAAACAAAATCCATTATCATTACAACGAACTTAACATTTGATAAATGGCCGGATTTGTTTGGGGATACAATTCTTACAGCAGCGATGGTTGATCGGCTTACAAACAAAGCAAGTGTTGTTCAAATCATCGGTGAATCATATCGGATCAAACAAACTCAAGCTTGGTTAAATGCAAAATAAAAAAAGCGACCCCGCGGGGTCTTATATACTCGTCTAGTTTTCAATTGATAGGGTGTTCAGTTTTGAATCGGCGTTGGTGTTCACATTTCAGTTGACATTAACAGTTTTTTCACTACATTAACAAACTTATATTAATCTCTATAAATTCAGTAAAGGGTGATTCGTCTAATTGCTCTGGCTGTTAAAAGTATATACACCTCTTTATTTTGACGTATTTTTATTTAATTTTATAACTCAACAAGATTATAAATCTAAATTTAAGAAGTCGAAACAACATTGTATGGTCAAAAATGAATAAAATTAAGAAATAGTCAGAAAACAAACAGCGGCTATGACTTTTTAGATTAAAAAGAGCTGCTAACTTTTAATAGGTTTTGCAATAGCCACTTTTTTATTGCTTTTTGCGGTTTAATCATCG
>CAZWRR010000004.1:0-25631 GCA_964635805.1 uncultured Staphylococcaceae bacterium | reverse complement strand
CGCTTCGGGTTTATTTAACCCTTCTTTTGTTACGTGATCACTATGTGCAGTGAATTCATGGATTTTCTTATTTGAAAAATCAGGAGTAAACACTTCCTTCGCTAAACGTTTAGTAGCAATCATCCGTGAAAACAAACCAAGTGAATACGTTAGTGCACTAATTGTAACGTATAAAAATAATGGTGTAAGTATATAACTTGGAATAGCAAGTGCACTGAAGTGTGGTCGTGAAATTGGCTCAGGTATTTGGTTGATAATTTCAACACCAAAGAAGTTTGCCCGCGGTGCATTTTTAAGATCGAAAATATAAAACAATGTTGTGAAGCCTTCGACTTCATAGTCAAAAATATTTAACCAATGTTTATAAAACATACTCACGATGCCGTAAATCATAAAGGCAAGTAAGCCAAACAACACGGTAAAACGATATTTTTTATAAAAAAGCACACGCGATTTACGATATGCGATTTTCTTAAAATGACGTTCGTTTGAGATAGTTCCGCTATCAACTGGTGCGGCCATGAATTTTTTAACATCGCGACCTTGCCATTCAATTAAGATGCGGATTGCGTCATAAATTACCCCAAGCAGCACTAAAGCGATAACGACAAAGAAAAGAATAAACAAAATTACACGCTTATCGGTTTCGGAAAACTTTAATAAAAAATTAATCATTATCGTGCTCCTCCGTGTAATCTATTGTCGGAACTTCTGGTTTAGCCCCCTCAGTAATTTGCACCACTTCATCACCGGCACCAATTTTCACAGTGCTTTGCCGCTGGACACCGTCTTGTCCTTGCACAAGTACATTTAGCACTGTTGTGTGTTGCGGTGCAGTTGTTTGCGTTGTAGCGGTTTTCTTTTTACTCATGTCCTCGATTAATTTGTTTTCAACTTCAATATCATACGCACTAGGTTCCAAAATACTGCCCCCACGGAAAAATACCGGAATTGACTTTAAGCTCATAAAAACAAAAAGAAGAAGCCCATAGATTAAATAACCTGCTAAAACAATTGCCGCAAAAGGACTGAGGACGATAAAGAGTACGCCTCGCCCCATTTTCTTGAAAAACTCACCCATCGCGCTTTTCCTTTCCATGTTTTATATCTATATATAACCACAAATAGTAACTAATAACAATAAAGAAAAACATTACATTGAAGCTCCCATAAAAGGGGATACTTGTAAAAGACTCGAAAATTGCACCAAATATAAGCAAAACCATTAAAGAAACAAGAGTTAAAACTAACGTTATTTTAAAAGATTTTAAGAACAAATTGGCAATAATATATATTGATAAAACTAGCCCATAAAGTAAAAGCACAAAAGCAATTGGTGGATAAAATATCGTTGTAACTATTCCTAAAACTGCAAATGCTAAAAGTGTAAGTGGGCTAAAACGCGCAAATTCTTCATTTAAATTAAAGTGAAAATATGTTTTACTAAACTTAATTACAAATAAAATGAGTACTGTTTGGGCAACGCTAAACACGGCCATTAATGCCGGGAAAATAGTAAGCCCAAGCGTGTGATTATCTAGATTTAACAAAGTTAAAAATTTAACTACAAAATCATCATCAAAAATTAAATTAATTAAGGGGATTGTTAGTAGCATTATCGCAAACGTGATAAAACTTACGATGAGCAAAATATAAATATCATTAAAGCGGATCCGCATGAGTGAGCCAATTGTTAAACCGACAATAAGCGCGGGTAACACAAGAAATAACGTTGTATCAATATGTCCTAAACTTAAAATAAACGAAAGTGCAAGTGTTGTCACAAAGTAAATTGGATAAAAGCGGAAGTCAACGTTTAATGCAACAACCACACTTGCTAGTGGTAAAAAAAGCACTAAAGCAAGGCCAAGACCAGGAATATAAATGTTGAGAATTACAAAAACTATATTAATAGCGGCCATAATTGCCGTTAAAACGAGTTTGTGTGTTTGTGAAATATGTTTTTGTTCCATATTGCAATTTTATCATAGAGCCGCGTAATATTGATACGAAAATATATACATATTATGTTATAATATGAAGTAATGCCACGGTTAAAAAATCTTAATAACGAACAGCAAAATGCCGTAACAACGAACAGTCAATTTGTTCGTGTTGTTGCTGGTGCCGGAAGCGGAAAAACACGCGTTCTTACGGAACGAATTATTTACTTAGTGGAAACAATAGGTGTACCAAGTGATCGAATTATTGGTTTTACGTTTACGAATAAGGCAGCAGAGGAAATGCTTTCCCGTGTCGAAAAAGTTTTAAGTGAAAACGACACAAAAACAGCACTATCAACTTTCCACGCATTTGGGGCACGCTTTTTACGTTCAGAGGCGCATAATCTCGGCATACCGCGTTCTTTTGTGATTTATGACGACGAAGATTTTAAAACATTAGTGCGCAACATTGCTGTTGAACGCGGTCATGAACGCCGCGGTGATGTTTCTAAGTCCGCGATTCATTACATTAACCACCATAAAGGTAAAGGCAAAGCAGTGGGCGACATAAAACTTCGCGCTAAAGGTCCGTATAACGAAAAAGAATTAATCGCCATTTGGCAAGATTATGAAACACGAAAACTTGCACAAGGTGCACTTGATTTTGATGACTTATTAAATGTAATGATTAAAATTTTAACGGAATTTGCGCATATTCGCACGAAATGGCAAAACAAATATGATCATATTTTAGTTGATGAGTTTCAAGATACAAATGACGTACAGTACAATTTATTAAAACTGCTTTTACGACCGGATACAAGTCTTTATGTTGTTGGTGATCCTGATCAAACGATATATACGTGGCGCGGCGCAAACGAAAACATAATTTTAGACTTTGAAAAAGAATTTGCTAGTGAGACAATTGTTCTTAATAAAAACTATCGTTCAACCCAACACATATTAAACGCTGCTAATAAACTAATTAGTCACAATGAGGCCCGCGTAAAAAAAGATTTAGAAACTGATAACGGTGAAGGTGAGCCAGTCGTACTCCACCGTTTGCGCAATGCCGACGATGAAGCAGCATGGATTTATCGGCAAATTAATTTACTACAAATGAATACAATCGGCTTTAATTTGCGTGATGTCGTAATTTTACTGCGAGCGAACTATTTAACGCTCCCGTTTGAACGCTTCTTTATGCGCAATAACATCCATTACAAAATATACGGTGGAACTAAGTTTTATCAACGCCGCGAAGTTAAGGATGTACTTGCATATATGCGTTTACTTATTAATAAACGCGATGATTTATCGTTTGAACGTATTTGTAACGTTCCGCGCCGCGGTATTGGTGCGGTTGCGTTTGATGCTCTTAAAATTGCTGCGCTGCAAAACGAACTTTCACTACTTGAAGTTGTGGAAACGGTGGGTGACTTACCGCTTTCAGCGCGACCAGAAGCTGCACTAAAGTTACTTATACACGAAATGAATGTTGCACGTCTTAAACTTGAAAATGATGAATACGATATTTATGCAGTAATTAGTGATTACATTAAAAATGTTGGTTATTACGACTTTATCGATACAGAAAAAGATGAAGAAAAACAAGAATCGATGCGGCAAAACGTGCAAACGCTCTTGCACGACTTGAAAGATACATTAAAAAAAGAACCACATATGACTTTGCAAGACTATTTAGAAAACACCGCGCTTTTTAGTGCGCAAGATGAAGTCGAAGCGGGTGAATACATTACGTTAATGACTGTACATATGGCCAAAGGATTAGAATACGATTACGTTTTTGTTGCCGCGCTTAATGAAGGAATTTTTCCAAACAATCGTGCGCTTGATGAAGGTGGCATTCGCGCCCTTGAAGAGGAACGACGTCTATGTTATGTTGCCTTTACACGAGCGAAAAAACGGTTATATGTAACAACAACACAGCAATATAACCATGCGATTAAAGAAGAAGGGTCAATGTCGCGTTTTATCCGTGAAGCCGAGCTTAAACTGCCACAATTCAAACGTTATGATGAACGTTACGGTGTGCCGGTTTATCATAAACAACGTACACAAAAACAAAAGCAACACTCCTTCTATGAAGAAGACGAAACGTTTGACTACGAAGCAGACTTCCCATTTATGGTTAACGACATTGTTCACCACACGACGTTTGGTAACGGAGTCGTAATTGCGGTGTTCCCGTCGCAAACAATCGTTGATATTAAATTTGAAAAGCATGGAGTGAAAAAACTTATTGCAACCCATCCATCTTTAAGCAAAGGAGACAAAGGTGATGAATAGTAAACAACGCATTACTGAGCTTCGTGCGCTTTTACATAAATATAACTATGAATACTACGTTTTAAACAGTTCTTCAATTACTGATGCTGAGTTTGATCGGTTAATGCTTGAGTTAATTGAACTTGAACAAAAACACCCGGAATTAGCAGATCCTTTAAGTCCGTCCAAACGTGTTGGTGGCGAAGTCGCAAGTGAATTCCAAAAAATCCCGCATGAACGGATGATGCTTTCACTTGCTAATGCGTTTAATGATGATGACTTACTAGCATTTGATCGCCGTGTTAAACAATTGTTGGAACGCGCGGATATAAGTTATGTAGTCGAACTCAAAATTGACGGCCTTGCCCTAAGTTTAAAATATAGTGATGGAAAACTAAAATATGCGGCAACGCGTGGTGATGGTGAAGTTGGCGAAGATGTCACAAATAATCTTATAACGATTAGAAGTGTTCCACTTACCGTTACAGAAAAACGTGAATTCGAGGTGCGGGGCGAAGTGTTTATGCCTAAAGCATCGTGGCTATCATTAAATAATGAGCGCGAACAAACAGGCGAACAACTATTTGCGAACCCGCGCAACGCAGCGGCAGGTTCAATGCGGCAACTCGATTCAAAAATTGCCGCAAGCCGTAAACTTGATGCATTTTGGTATTATATGCCCAATGCCGCAGAACTAAATTTACCAACACATTTTGCCGCACTCGACTTTATGCGTAGTTTAGGATTTCGCGTTAACAATGAAACAAAACTCTTTAATTCAATTAATAGTGTGATTGCTTATATTAATGAATTGAGTGCAAAACGCTACGATTTACCGTACGAAATAGATGGAATTGTCATTAAAGTAAATGAATTAGATGTATATGAACGGTTAGGTTATACCGCTAAAACACCGCGGTGGGCAATAGCGTACAAATTTCCACCAGATGAAGTTGAAACGATACTGGAAGATATTTTCTTTACTGTCGGGCGCACCGGTAAAATCACACCAAACGCTGCTTTAAAGCCGGTTTTTGTCGCTGGTTCACAAGTACAGCGAGCAACATTGCATAATGCCTCGTTTATTACGGAACGTGATCTTAAAATTGGTGACCATGTGCTGTTACGAAAAGCGGGCGATATTATTCCTGAAGTAATCAAAGCAAATGTCGATAAACGCAGCGGTAGTGAACAACCGTTTGTAATGATTAGTGATTGCCCAAAGTGTGGAACACCATTAACGTACAAAGAACCACTTCATTTTTGCGAAAACACACATTGTCCTGCGCGTAGTGTTGAAAAGTTAATTCATTTCGCAAGTAAAAACGCAATGGATATTGAAGGACTGGGTGAGCGCGTCGTTGAAATTCTTTTTGAAAACGATTTGATTAAAACAATAAGCGATATTTATACATTAAAAGAACGTGTAGAACGTTTATATGAACTTGAAGGTTTTGGTGAAAAGTCGATTACAAATTTATTAAATGCAATTGAAAAAAGTAAGGGAAACTCACTGGAACGCGTGTTGTTTGGCTTAGGTATCAAAGAGATTGGTGCTAAAACAAGTCGGATAATTGCCGCCCATTTTACAACAATTGATGCGATAATTGTCGCAAATAGTGATGAATTTATGTTTTTGCGTGACATTGGGCCGATAGCTAGTTCTGCCCTTGTTGAGTTTTTTGAAGACGAGCAAAACCTCACGCTAATAAATGAGCTAAAAGCGCTAGGCATTAATTTCACATACTTAGGCAAAATTGTCAGTAAAGACTCAATGTTTTATGGACAGACAGTTGTGTTAACAGGCACACTCCACACAATTAATCGGCGTGATGCAACGGCAAAACTTGAGCAACTAGGTGCAAAAGTTACCGGAAGCGTTAGCAAAAACACAAACTTAGTTATTGCGGGCACCGAAGCTGGTTCAAAATTAGTAAAAGCCCAGCAACTTAATGTTAAGATTATTAACGAAGAACAATTTATTACAATGTTAGAAGAAGAGGGGGCGCAAGATGGATAAAAAAAGCTACGAAAAATTAGCAAATAACTTACTTTTACAACTAAGTGATGCTGAACAAGAACTTTTTAAAAAAGAATTTGCGTATTTTCAAAGTTTAGTGAAGGTGTATGACGATATACCTGAACTAAAACAAACAAAACCGCTTCTTTTCCCCCTCCAAGAAAAACATAACGCTTTAGAAAACGATGAAGTTGACGAACAAGTAAGTGTTGATGTTAATCTAAATAGCACAAATGTTAAGGATGATTATATCACTGTCCCAAAGGTGGTGAAATAATGAATTATTTAAATATGACTATTAGTGAACTTCACGCCCTCTACGTTAGTGGGACACTAACTCCACTTCAAGTTGTGGAAGACGTAATTAGTGCATTAATGACTGATGAACATAATATTTTAGAACAGACAATGTATGATGAGGCACGCGAAGCCGCAAAACAATTACGCACAGTTGAAGAAGGTAATTTGCTTTGGGGTATACCTTTTCTTGTTAAAGACAACATTACGGTTGCTAACACGATAACGACGGGTAGTTCAAAAATTCTTGAAAATTATGTTTCGCCATTTGACGCTGAGGTGATCACACGGCTTAAACAACTAAAGGCTATTCCAATTGCGAAAACAACACTTGATGAATTAGGAATGGGTGGGCGCGGCACTACCGGACATAAAGGCATCACAAGTAACCCGTATGACTTACCAAAGCGGCGTGTTGTTGGCGGAAGTAGTAGCGGTAGCGCTAGCGGTGTTGCAAGTGGATATGTTCCTTTTGCCTTAGGAAGCGATACAGGCGACTCAATTCGTAAACCGGCAAGTTACGCAGGTATCGTTGGTTTCAAGCCTACATGGGGTGCTATTTCGCGCTATGGGCTCTTTTCGTTTATGCCGACGCTTGATCACGTTGGCTTTTTTACAAGAACCGTACTTGATGCTGCTTTGTTGCTTGAGGTAACTAGCGGCAAAGACCATAAAGACGCAACTTCACGCACGAAAACAGCTCTAAATTATATGGATGCTTTAATGAAGCCAGTTAAAGGACAAAAAATTGCAGTTTTGAAACCGTTAATTACGCTTTATAAAGATAAAACACTTATTTCGGAATTTACAAAACTTATAGAGTCACTAAAGGCAGAAGGGGTTACCGTTGACTACGTTGATTTTGATGAAAAACTTTTAGCAGCAATTTATCCAACATATTTAGTTTTAAGTTGCGCTGAGTCAACAAGTAGTAACGCAGCTTTAACCGGTGTTGCCTTTGGTAAACGGGCTAACGGCGCGAGTTTTGAAGAAATAGTTACGAAATCGCGTTCAGAAAACATTGGCACACAAGCAAAAATACGTTTTTTAATTGGCGAATATGTTTTACAAAAAGAAAATTATGAAGCTTATTATGAAAACGCACAACGAGCCCGGCGTTTAATTGTCGAAAAGACAAATGAAATATTTAATGAGTATGATTTCATTCTAGCGCCAGCTTCGCCAAGAACAGCACCTTTATTTAGTGAAAAAGACGAGCAAAATAGCGAAATAATTCACAATCATTTAGCGGTCGGTAATTTTGGCGGATTCCCTTCGCTTACATTGCCACTGGCGTTAAGTGAAGGATTACCATTAGGCGTAAACTTAACCGCAAAAACAGATGATGACGCACGCTTATTAAATATTGCGTGGCATATTGAACAAATAACAGGTTTATATAACTTACATGTGGGGTGGGACAAATGAAATACGAAGCAGTAATTGGTTTAGAGCTTCATATTGCCTTAAAAACAAAAACAAAAATGTTTTCGCGCGCTAAAGCAAACTTTGAAGAAACACAAAATAAAAACGTAAGTTTTACTGACCTTGCTTTACCGGGGACACTTCCTACTGTAAACAAACAAGCAGTTAAAAGTGCATTGCAATTAGCGAAAGCACTTAATATGACTATTGATACCGAACTTCATTTTGATCGGAAAAACTATTTTTATAGTGATTTACCAAAAGGTTATCAAATTACACAGCACCGTCGCCCAATTGGACAAAACGGACAATTAACACTTGATTTGCCGTCTTATCGCAAACAAGTAGAAATTGAACGGATCCATCTTGAAGAAGATACGGCGAAGCAAATTCATCTAGATGAGGAGACACTTATTGATTATAACCGTGCCGGAGTCCCGCTTATTGAACTTGTCACGAATCCTGATTTGCGAACCGCTGCAGAAGCAATGCTCTTTATCGACATGATTCGCGAGATTGTTACGTATCTTGATGTTAGTGACGGGAAGATGGAAGAAGGATCACTTCGGTGTGACGTTAACATTTCACTACGCGAAGTTGGAGCAAAAGCTTTAGGAACAAAGGTTGAAATTAAAAACCTTAATTCAATTTCAAACGTTGGCAAAGTAATTGAATACGAAATTGAACGACAAAGTGCGTTGCTAGATGAAGGTGCGCTCATTGTTGCGGAAACAAGACGCTATGATGACAATTTAAGGGCAAGTATTACGATGCGTGAAAAAGGCGAAGACACAAATTACAAATATTTTCCCGAAGGGAACATATTGCCAATTACGTTAAGTCCGCAATTTATTGAAGAAGCAATAAAAGAAATGCAAGAATTGCCAACGGTTAAACGTGAACGATATTTACGTGAATTTGGATTAACCCACCACGATGTAACGCTTTTAATTGCTGACAAAGCATTAGCACTTTATTTCGATACATTAACAACACATACAAAACATTATAAACTTGCTGCTCATTGGTTAAATGGTGAAATTAGTGCCTATTTAAATAAAAACAATGTACATATTAACAATTTAAAGCTTTCCAGCAGAAATATCGCTGCACTTTTAGAACTTATTGCTAGCGATAAAATATCAAATAACCAAGCACGGGAACTATTTGCACTTATTGTTGAAACAAACGACGATCCTGTAGCAATTGCTAATAAACACGGCTTAATTCAAGTAAGTGACGAAGCATTTATTTTAGAAGTCATTAACAAAGTTCTTGATAACAATGCGGATGCAATCATTGATATTAAAAACGGTAAAGATCGAGCATTCGGTTTTTTAGTTGGCCAAGTAATGAAACAAACAAAAGGTAAAGTGAATCCGGCATTAGCAAGTAAACTAATGCGTGAACAAATTGAAAAAAGATAATGTGACCGGTGTTCCTTGCTTAACCACCGCGATCAAAACAAGGGGAAATGATGAATAAAAAACTTATCCGAAAGATTACTGATAACGCGTTTATCGCCGCGCTTTATTTTATACTCACAATCTTAGTTGGTGATCGAGCGTTTTTAAGTATTCAATTCCGTATCGCTGAACTATTAATCTTTTTCGTTTTCTTTCGTAAAGATTTTATAATTGGGCTTACACTTGGGACGCTACTTGCCAATTTTTTAAGTCCGCTCATGCCGTGGGACATTATCTTTGGCACGCTTGCAACGTTTATTAGTGTATGGCTCGTAGCACATGCCAAAAATACAGTTATGGGCATAATTTACCCGACAATAATTAATGGTATAATTATCGGAACAATGCTCTTTTTAGTTGCAGATGCTCCACTTTTTGAAGCGATTGGACTTGTGATGGTTGGCGAAGTTGTAGTTTTGACATTTGGATATTTTGTATTTAAATTAATTGCGAAAAATGATACATTTATGGAGCTTATAATGAGTGAAAGAGGGACCGATTATGAAAAATAATCCGATTAAGTTAGAAATTAAACATGTTTGTAAACAAAGTGGTGCCCGTTACGGCTATTTACACACACCACGAGGCAAAGTAGAAATACCAATGTTTATGCCTGTTGGTACACTTGCTAACGTTAAAACGTTAACACCAGAAGAATTAAAGGCGATTAACAGCGGCGTAGTACTTGCAAACACATATCACTTAACGTTACGTCCCGGAGTTGAACTAGTTGCGAAAGCCGGCGGCGTTCAAAAGTTTATGAATTATGATGGGCCGATGTTAACTGATTCAGGTGGCTTTCAAGTATTTTCACTTGCCAAAAATCGCAAGATTAGTGAAGAAGGCGTTACGTTTCGTTCACATCTCAGCGGCGAAAAAATCTTTTTTACACCAGAAAATGTAATCGCTGCGCAAGAAAAAATCGGTGCTGATATCATTATGAGTTTTGACGAATGCATTGATTATCCTGTAAGTTATGAATACGCAAAAGCAAGCACAGAACGAACGATTCGCTGGGCAAAACGTGGCTTAATTGCCCACAAACGCACTGATCAAGCTTTATTTGGCATCGTCCAAGGCGGCGAGTTTAGCGATTTGCGTAAACATAGTGCGCTTGAAACAGTTAAACTTGGCTTTGATGGTTACGCAATTGGTGGGACAAGTATTGGCGAACCAAAAAATGTGTTTTTAACAATGCTTGATTATAGTGTTCCGTATTTGCCTCTCGATAAAGCGCGCTATGTAATGGGTATTGGCTCAATTGATTACATTTTAGAAAGTATTGCACGAGGTGTCGACATGTTTGACAGCGTGTTACCAACACGAATTGCGCGTCACGGTGCTGTTATGACACGCACAGGACGTTTAAATATTCGTAACGAACAATATAAAGAAGATTTTACGCCACTTGAAGCGCAGTGCGATTGTTACACTTGCCAAAATTACTCACGCGCATATATTCGCCATCTTTATGTTAGTAAAGAGCAACTTGCGCAACGGCTTTTATCCATTCATAATTTACGTTTTTTAATAAAATTAATGGAAGAAGCACGGATGGCGATTCAGGTCGACCGGTTTCTTGATTTTAAAGAGGAAGTGTTACTAAAATTTGGCGACGACCGAGGTTTTTAATGGATATTAGTTTATTTGATTTTTATTTACCGCCGCATCTAATTGCGCAATATCCTGCAAATAGACGGGAAAATGCACGTTTAATCACTATAAACAGCAACAAACAAACATATAAAGATGAACATTTTTTTGATATTTTGAACTATTTAAATGCGGATGACGTGTTAGTCATTAACAACACGAAAGTTATCCCTGCGCGGCTTCAAGGAGTGAAAATTCCGACCGGTGCTAAAGTTGAAATAATTATTTTAAAAAATATAGGTGATGATATTTATGAAGTACTTATTGGTAATGCACGGGCCGTCCGTATTGGTACCGAAATCAATGTTGGAGACGGCAAATTAAAAGCGACGTGCGTTGGTAAATTTACAGAAGGTATTCATCACGTTAAGTTTACATATGACGGCATCTTGCTCGAAGTATTAGAAGAAGTAGGGACGATGCCGCTCCCGCCTTATATTGAAGATGACAAAAAAAAGTATGAACGTTATCAAACAGTTTACGCAACAAATCCGGGAAGCGCAGCTGCTCCAACAGCAGGATTTCATTTTACTGAGGAGATTTTAAAGGCACTTAAACAAAAAGGTGTGCAAATTATTGAGCTCACGCTTCACATCGGCTTAGGGACTTTTCGTCCAGTGACGGTTACAAACACAGATGATCACGTTATGCATTACGAGGAATATGAAATTAGTGAGACAAGCGCCAAAGCACTAAACGAGGCACTTGCCGCAAATAAACGAATCATCAGTGTCGGCACAACATCAACCCGCGCTTTAGAAGCGAACTTCTTAAAATACAACAAAATTGTCGCTACACGTGAAGCGACAAACTTATTTATTACACCGGGTTTTAAATTTAATGTGGTAAGCGCGCTTATTACAAATTTTCATTTACCTAAATCAACACTCTTAATGCTCGTAAGTGCGTTCGCTAACCGCGAACTAATGCTTGAAGTATATCATCACGCAATTAATAATAACTATCGCTTTTTTTCCTTTGGCGATGTAATGTATATTTATGGAAAAGATTAATTATTACAACGTATCGCTCGAAGAGATTGCCGAGTTTACAAAGCAAGGTCGCCGGCCAACACTTGCCTTACATGCTTGCTGCGCACCATGTTCAAGTCATACACTCGAATTTTTGACAAAGTATTTTGATGTAACAATTGTTTATGAAAACAGCAACGTTTATCCGGAGTCTGAATTTATGAAGCGCCGTAATGAAATCGAATATTTTGTGGCCGAGTTTAATAAACGTAATAGCACCGACGTTAAAATAACCTTTCTCCCATATGACCATGAAGGCTATATGGCCGACTTGCGTAAATACGCACAAGAACCAGAAGGCGGTGTTCGTTGTAGGTTATGTTACGCGAAACATATTGAGGATGCTTTGCGCTACGGCGAAACACATAATTTTGATTACGCCAGCACAACTTTAACGATCTCGCGCCAAAAAAATTCCCAAGTAATTAACGAGGTCGCTCAAGAAATAAGCGCCAAATTTCCTCATATTAAATATTTTTATAGCGATTTTAAGAAAAAAGGTGGCTTAATGCGCGTTAACGAGATGAAAAAGGAATATGACTTGTACCAACAGTTATATTGCGGTTGTGAATATTCATATCGCGACATGATAAAACGTGTCAAAAACAGCAAAAAATAATGATTATTTCACGATTTAATGACGAAAAGCGTGAAAAACATGAAAAATGAAAACGCTTACTAAACGAATTAAAACTTTGAAATTACTAGCTTGAAAAATCCCCTATAAAATCACACAAAATCACCCCTCTTGAGAGTTTATATACATAAAGTCATAAAAAACCAACTGTTATAGTTGACAGTAACAGTGCATTTTAGTATTATTTAACAAGTTAGCGCAACTATTGAAATGCGAGGTTGCCGATACACCTACAAGCGTTGTCATGAAGTGGAATCGGGTAATTCGTAAGTCAAGCTGCTAATACCTGTAGATACAAGGAGGAATAATTCATGGCAGGAAAAAACAAGATAAGGGTTCGACTCCAGTCTTACGATCATGCGTTGCTCGATGAAGCAGTTGCCCGCATCGTAAGCTATGCAACCGAAAGCGGTGCAAAAGTCATTGGTCCGATCCCCTTACCAACACAACGGGAAGTGTATACCGTACTTCGCAGTGTCCACGTCAACAAAGATTCACGTGAACAATTCGAAATTAGAACACACAAACGCTTAATCGATATAGCCGACCCAACAAAAGGAACAATTGAATTCTTACGCAAATTCGAACTTCCAAGTGGTGTCGACATCGACATCAAATTATAGGAGGTAACGGAATGAAAGCTATTATTGGCCGTAAAGTAGGAATGACGCAAGTATTCGCCGAAGATGGTTCGATTTATCCAGTCACCGTCGTCGAAGTGCTTCCGAACGTCGTTACCCAAAAGAAAACGGTAGAAAAAGATGGTTATGTGGCAATCCAAGTCGGATACCAAGACAAAAAACCACAACGCGTAAACAAACCACTTAAAGGCATTTATGAAAAAGCCGGTGTAACACCAAAATACGGTTTGTATGAATTAAAGGGTGAAGAACTTGATACATACAACGTTGGTGATGAAATTAAAGTGGATATCTTCAAACAAGGTGATGTTGTTGACGTCACAGGTCGCAGCAAAGGTAAAGGCTTCAGCGGCTCAATCAAACGTCATAACTATTCACTAGGACCAGCTTCACACGGTTCACGTTACCACCGCGGTATCGGTTCACAAGCAAGCGTCGGTCTTATCGCCCGCGTCGTACCCGGCACAAAGATGCCTGGACATCACGGTGATGAACAAACAACAGTACTCAACTTATTAGTCGTTGATGTATTACCGGAAAAAAATGCGATCTTAATTAAAGGCGCAATCCCGGGTCCAAACAAAGGAATCGTTAAAATTCGCAGCGCTGTTAAAGTTCAACTTAAAAAACGCGTTGTTAAAGAATTAATTAAATACGAAAACGAAGCAGAGGTCGAAGAAGTCGTCGAACAACTCACTCAAGAAGAAATTGTTGAAGAAGTCGTCGAAGAAACCGCTGCCGTTGTTGAAGAAGTAGTCGTGGCAGAAGGAGGAGATGAAAATGGCGGAAACTAAACCTAAAAACGTTTCATACCCAGTCGTTAACGCACTTGGTGAAAAAGTTGGCACAGTCCGTTTAGATGGAACTATCTTCGGTATTGAGCCTCATAGTGACGCAATGCATCGCGCTGTCACGCTTTACTTAGCGAACACCCGTCAAGTAATCGCGAAAACAAAAGATCGCTCTGAAGTACGTGGTGGTGGTAAAAAACCATGGCGTCAAAAAGGTACGGGTCGCGCCCGTCACGGTAGTCGTCGCTCGCCAATTTGGGTTGGCGGTGGTGTCACGTTTGGTCCAACCGGTCAAGAAAACTTCAAATTAGCAATGAATCGCAAAGAGTACGCACTTGCGTTACGCAGTGCCCTCAGCGTCAAAGTTAAGGAAAAAGCATTTATCGTCATTGATGATGAACTTGACATCGAACCAAAAACAAAAGCCGCAGTAACATTACTTAATGCGGTTGGTGCAGAAGGTAAAGTGCTGATCGTTAGTGATGACAACCTTACACTCGCCCGCGCCGTACGTAATCTTAAACACGTTCAAAAAGTTGGACAAACAAATGTTAATGTTTACGATTTAATTAACGCTGACAAAATTGTCATCGAAAAAGCAACACTCGTTGCGTTAGAAGGAGGGCTTAAATAATGGCTAAAGAAAAAGTAGCACGTCGTTCTGACGAAAAAATCGTTGTGAAAAAACCAACGTTACATCAATTCGACTTAATTATTCGCCCAATTATTACGGAAAAATCAATGGCACTTATGCAAGACCAAAACAAAGTTACAGTTGAAGTCGCGCGTAATGCGAATAAAGAAGCAATTAAAGACGCCTTCAGCGCCGTCTTCGGTGTTGAAGTAATCGACGTCAAAGTGATTAATTCACTCGGCAAGAAAACGCGTCGCGGTGGCCGTTATCAAGGCACAACACCAGCTGTTAAAAAAGCCATTGTCACAGTTAAAGAAGGTCAAGCAATTGATCTCTTCAAGGAATAACACGGAAAGGAGCTAAATTATGTCAATACGTAAATATAAACCAACAACGCCCTCACGCCGTGGTATGACAGGGCTAACGTTCGATCAAATTACTAAAACTGAACCAGAAAAAAGTTTAGTTGCGCCACTTAAAAAAACTGGTGGACGTAATAACACTGGCCGTATTACAACCCGTCACGTTGGCGGTGGCCACAAACGGAAATACCGTATTATCGACTTCCGTCGCAACAAAGACGGTGTCATCGGTAAAGTCGCATCAATTGAATACGATCCAAACCGGAACGCAAATATCGCGCTTATTCATTACGCTGACGGCGAAAAACGCTACATCTTACATCCACAAGGATTACAAGTTGGCGCCCAAATCGTCAGTGGTGAAAAAGTCGACATCCAAGTCGGTAACGCGATGGTACTTGCAAGTATCCCCGATGGAACGCTTATTCATAACGTTGAAATGATGCCAGGTAAAGGTGGGCAAATCGCCCGCGCCGCTGGTACAAGCGCCCAACTACTTGGGAAAGAAGGGAAATACGCAACACTACGTCTCCAGTCAGGCGAAGTCCGTAAAATTCTCTTAACATGCCGCGCAACCATTGGTGAAGTTGGCAACGAAGATTACAACTTAATCAACTTAGGTAAAGCTGGTAAATCGCGCTGGTTAGGCATCCGGCCAACCGTCCGCGGTTCAGCAATGAACCCGGTTGATCACCCACACGGTGGTGGTGAAGGTAAATCACCAATCGGGCACGACGCCCCACGTACACCTTGGGGTAAACGCGCACTCGGTGTGAAAACACGGAAGAAAAACAAACAATCGTCGCAATTAATTATTCGCCGACGGAAACAAAAATAAGGAGTGAAGATTATGGCAAGAAGTTTAAAAAAAGGTCCGTTCGCCGATAAACATCTCTTAAATAAAGTAGATGCACTTAACGCAGCGAACAAAAAAGAAATTATCAAAACATGGTCCAGACGCTCGACAATCTTCCCGTCCTTCGTCGGCCACACGTTCGCTGTCCACAACGGACGTGAACACATTACAGTTTATGTAACCGAAGACATGGTCGGTCATAAACTAGGGGAATTCGCGCTCACACGTACGTATAAAGGTCATACCGGCCATACGGCGGAAGACAAAGCGGCGAGCGCCCAAAGAAAGCGATAGGTGAGCAGTATGGCAAGAGTTGAAAAAGAAACGAAACAGAAAAAAGCACCAGTCGCTCCAGCGGAAGAAGTTGCAAAACCCGTTGTAAGTGAAGCGCGCGCCATCGCCAAAAGCGTCGGTGTTACGCCCCGCAAAATGCGGCTCGTCGCAAACTTAGTCCGCGGCAAAAATATTGGTGACGCGATTGCACTACTGCACAACGTCAATAAGTCAGCAAGCGTACCATTACGCAAAACAATTGAAAGCGCCGTTGCAAACGCCGTCAACAATCACGACTTAAACGCAGACAATCTCTACATCAGTGAATTGCAAATTAATGATTCAATTAAATTAAAACGCTATCGCCCCCGCGCTAAAGGCAGCGCAAGCGGGATAACGAAACGGACGAGTACAATTATCGTCAAAGTAAAAGAAAGAAATGTATAGGAGGGAAATATGGGACAAAAAGTAAATCCAAACGGCTTACGTTACGGCATCTACCGCAATTGGAATAGTCGTTGGTTCGCAAAACCAAAAGACGTCGCAACTTTCCTTCATGAAGACATTAAAATTCGTGAATACTTAGAAGGCGAATTAAAAGAAGCACTACTCTCCCACATCGAAATCGATCGGATTAATACGTTTGAAAAAGGATATGACGTACTCGTCACAATCCACGTCGTCCGTGTCGGTGCAGTTATGGGTCAAAATAGTGAACGGTTTAAAAAATTAACCGCTGAGTTACGGAAAATTGTAAAAACTGGTGACTTAAAAGTTAAAGTTGTCGAAGTGAAAAACCCCGACTTAAACGCTAACTTAGTCGCCCAAAGCATCGCCCGTCAACTTGAACAACGTGGTTCATTTAGACTCGTGCAAAAGAAAACAATTCAACAAGTTCGTCGCTCCGGCGCCCAAGGTATTAAAACACTTGTAAGTGGCCGACTTAACGGTGCTGAAATCGCCCGTAGTGAAGGATATAAAGACGGCACTGTGCCGCTTCACACACTACGCAGCGATATCGACTATGCCCACGTTGAAGCCCACACAACATACGGACGCTTAGGCGTTAAAGTATGGATTTGCCGCGGCGAATACGACTTAGACAAAGAGAAAGGGGAATAAACGATGTTACAACCAAAACGAACAAAATATCGCCGTCCCCAACGCTTAAGTTACGAAGGCCTTAGTAAAGGTGGAAATGAAGTACACTTCGGCGACTTCGGTTTACAAGCGCTTGAAGGTGCTTACATTACGAACCGCCAAATCGAAAGTGCACGGATCGTGCTTGCAAGCTATACGAAGCGGGTTGGGAAAATTTGGATTCGCATTTATCCCCACTTAGCGAAAACAAAGAAACCTGCCGAAGTACGGATGGGAAGTGGGAAAGGGAGCCCCGAACAATGGGTTGCCGTCGTCAAGAAAAACCGCGTCTTATTTGAAATCGCGGGTGTTAATGAACAAATCGCGCGCGAAGCACTGCGCCTCGCCGCATACAAACTACCAATTAAAACACGCGTAGTCGCAAAACGGAAGGGGGACTAAGTTAATGAAAATTAAAGAAATACGTGAATTAAGCTTAACCGAATTAAACGAAAAAATTTACAACTTAAAAGAACAACTATTCCACCTTCGCCGTCAACAAGCTGTTGGCCAACTTGAAAACGGCAAAGACATTACACGCGTAAGAAAAGATATCGCGCGTGTATATACAGTATTACGCGAACGCGAATTAGGAATTAAGTAAGGAGACGCGCATTATGGAATTACAAAGAAACAAACGCGCAACATTCGAAGGAATCGTTGTTGCCGACACAAACGACAAAACAATTACAGTTCTCGTCGAAACATACAAACGTCACACACTTTATGGCAAGCGCGTCAAATATCGTAAAAAATATTACGCCCATGATGAAAACAACGTCGCTAACGTTGGCGATAAAGTGTTAATCAGTGGTGCCCGGCCAATGAGTAAAACAAAACGGTGGCGACTTGTAAAAGTACTTCAACTTGCTGAAGTTTCAATCGAAGACTTCCAAGAAGCACTCGAAGAAGAAGCAGCAGTTGAAGAAGCAGTTGTTGAAGAAACACCAGTTGTTGAAGAAACACCAGTCGTTGAAGAAACACCAGTAGTTGTTGAAAAACCAGCTGAAAAAAAAGCAGAACCAAAAGTGGAAGCAAAACCAGCCGCAAAAAAACCAGCGGCTAAAAAAGCACCAAAAGAGGAGGACGCAGCATGATTATTGTTGAAACAAAAGTAAACGTTGCCGATAACTCCGGTGCAAAAATTGGTCGCGTCATCCGCTTACTTGGCGGCAGTGTTCGTCGCTCAAGTAACATTGGTGACATCGTGCTCATGAGTGTCCGCCAAGCTGTGCCAAACTCAAAAGTTAAAAAAGGCGATATCGTTCGCGCGATTATCGTCCGCACGAAAAAAGGTGTGCTTCGCAAAGACGGTTCAACAATTACGTTTGATGATAACGCCGTTGTTGTTATTGATGATAATGGCAATATGCTCGGTACACGTGTGTTTGGACCCGTGGCCCGCGAATTACGTGAAAAAGGCGAAGGAGCGATGAAAATTATTAGTCTTGCTCCGGAAGTATTATAAGGAGGTACCGGTATGTTAATTAAAAAAGGTGATAAAGTTATCGTCATTACAGGTGCCGATAAAGGAAAAACAGGAATTGTTCAACGCGCTTATCCAAAATTAGAAAAAGTCGTTGTTGAAGGCGTCAATGTTCGGAAAAAACACCGGAAACCGACGCAAAACAATCCCGAAGGATCAATTGTGGAAGTGTATGCGCCGATTCACGTAAGTAACGTCGCGCTCATTGATCCAAAAACAAAAAAACCAACACGTGTTGGTGTAAAAATCGAAAAAGGACAAAAAGTTCGCTACGCTAAAAAATCTGGCGAACTAATTAAATAGGAGGTCGAATATGGCAGAAGATAAAGTAAAAGTCACAAAAGAAACGACCGCAAAAGCTGCAGACAAACCAAAAACAGCAGCGAAACCTAAACCGGCCGCAAAATCTGCAGCCGCAAAACCAGCAGCAGCGAAAGCACCTGCAAAAAAAGCAGAAGCAAAGCCAGCCGCGAAAACAACCGCAGCGAAAGCAGCACCAAAAGCCGCTGCAAAACCGGCGGAAAAACCGGCAACAAAAGCCGCGGCAAAGCCAGTAGCGAAAGCTGAACCAGCTAAGCCAGCGGTGAAAAAAGAAGAACCAAAACCGGCCGCAAAGCCAGCCGCCAAAAAAGCGCCAGCAAAAAAAGCCGCACCAGTACGCGACGAAAACCGTTTAGCAAAACGTTATAAAGAAGAAATCGTCCCTGCACTTATGAAAGAGTTTAATTATCGCTCCGTCATGCAAGTACCAAAACTTCACAAAATCGTCATTAATATGGGTGTTGGTGATGCAGCGCAAAATGCGAAGTTACTGGAAGATGCAGTTAAAGAATTAACCGCAATTGCCGGACAAAAACCAGTTGTCACAAAAGCGAAAAAGAGTGAAGCTTCATTCCGCTTACGTGAAGGTCAATTAATTGGTTGTAAAGTTGATTTACGCGGCGACAGAATGTACGCATTCTTCGACAAACTCGTAAGTATCGCCCTTCCACGTGTGCGTGACTTCCGTGGTGTGAGCAAAAACTCATTCGACGGTCACGGTAACTACACACTTGGAGTACGTGAACAATTAATTTTCCAAGAAATTGATTTTGACCAAATTAATAAAATCCGCGGTATGGACGTTGTTATCGTTACAACCGCGAAGAAAGATGAAGAAGCGCATGCCTTACTCAAACATCTCGGCATGCCGTTTGCACGCTAGGAGGAAATATGGCAAAGAAAAGTAAAAGAGTAGCGCAAACACGGAAACCAAAGTTTAAAGTACGTCAATATTCACGTTGTGTACGCTGTGGTCGTCCGCATAGTGTTTATCGCAAATTCGGAGTATGCCGTATTTGCTTACGCGAATTAGCGTATAAGGGAGAAATTCCCGGAATGAAGAAATCAAGTTGGTAAGGAGGTAATAGCAAATGAGTATGACAGATCCAATTGCCGATATGCTTACACGCATTCGTAATGCAAACGCATTAATGCACGAAAGTGTTGCTATGCCCCATAGCAAAGTGAAAACACATATCGCGAAAATCTTAAAAGAAGAAGGTTTCATCCTTGACCATAGTGTCAGTGGCGAAACGAAGAAAACACTAATACTTCAATTAAAATACGGAAGTAACGGTGAAAAAGTTATTAACGGTTTACGCCGCATTAGTAAACCAGGTTTACGCGTTGTTACAACGCATGATAAATTACCCCGCGTTTATAGCGGTATGGGAATTGCAATTATTTCCACATCACAAGGAATGATGACTGACCAAAAAGCCCGCGCCCTTGGCATCGGCGGTGAAGTCATGTGTTACGTTTGGTAGGGGGAGGAACTTATGTCAAGAATTGGTTATAAACTTATTAAAGTCCCTACGGGTGTTGAAATTAAATACGAAAACAGTGTCGTCACCGTCAAAGGCGAAAAAGGCACGAACGAAGTATTAATTCCTGATTGCATTACGCTCGATATGGAAACTGAAGGTGAAATTCACGTTAAACGTAATAATGAGCTCAAAGCAACGAAACAAAAACACGGCACGACCCGCTCACTTTTATATAACGCCATTGTCGGCGCCCACGAAGGCTACACAATCAAACTTGAGTTAATCGGGATTGGTTACCGGGCTTCAATGCGTGATGATAGTGTTGTTTTAGAAGTTGGGTATTCGCACGAAACCGTTGTTAGCCCCGAAGTTGGTGCGGTAATTACGGTTGAAAAACCAACATTAATCGCCGTTACGGGCTACAACAAACAAGCAGTCGGCCAAACCGCTGCCGAGATTCGTCGTGTCCGTCCACCTGAACCGTATAAAGGTAAAGGGATTAAATATACGGACGAAGTTATACGCCGTAAGGAAGGAAAACGCGCGGGTGCGTAAGGAATAAGTTATGATTAAACAAATTAAACGTAATGAAATTAGAAAACGACGTCATCGTCGGATTCGCCGCAAAATTACCGGTACACCAAGTGTCCCACGGCTTGTCGTTTTCCGTTCAAACAAACATATTAGTGTGCAATTAGTCGATGACGTTGCCCACAAAACACTTGGCAGCGCAAGTAGTCTTGCTTTAAAGCTTGATCACGGCGCCAATATTGATGCCGCTAAAAAAGTCGGTACCGAAATTGCTAATGTTGCGAAAAAATTAAAAATTAAGAAAGTCGTCTTTGATCGCGCGGGATATTTATATCATGGTCGCATTAAAGCACTTGCAGACGCTGCCCGCGCTGCAGGGTTAGAGTTTTAGGGGGGGATAACGATGGAAGAAACAAAAAAAGTTAATGAAGAAGTAGTCAAAACTGCTGAAACATCAGCACCTGCTCCTGAAGCACCAGCACCGGCACCAGCCGAAGCAAGACCAGAGCGTCCACAACGCCGCGGACAACGTCCGGGTGGTCGTCCAGGTCGTCGCCCTATGCGACGTGCTCCACAAAAAGACTTTATCGAACGCGTCGTCCATATTAACCGTGTCTCAAAAACAACAAAAGGTGGCCGTCGTTTACGGTTTACCGCAGTTGTCGTCGTAGGTTACGGTAAAGGTCGTTATGGCTTTGCAAACGCGAAGGCTGCCGAAGTACCAGATGCAATTAAGAAAGCAATTGAAGCTGCACGTAAAAACACATTTACAATTGAACTTGTTAAAGGTGACACAATCGCCCATGAAATCGTTGGTCGTTTCGGTGCAAGCCGTGTCTTCTTAAAACCAGCCCCAGAAGGTACTGGTGTTATCGCTGGTGGTGCGGTTCGTGCCGTCTTAGAACTAGCAGGCGTGCGTAACGTCTACAGTAAAGTTTACGGTTCACGCACACCACTTAACGTTATTAAAGCAACAGATAACGGACTACGGAATTTAAAACGTGCTGATGAAGTCGCACGGCTTCGGGCATAATTCGGAAAGGGAGAAAAACAATGAAATTACATGAACTCAAACGGACCGAAGGTTCAACACATAAGAAAAAACGCGTTGGTCGCGGCATGAGCAGTGGCCATGGTAAAACAAGTGGACGCGGCCAAAAAGGTCAACTCGCCCGCTCTGGCGGCAAAAGCCGTCTTGGCTTCGAGGGTGGTCAAATGCCACTTTATCGTCGTATTCCTAAACGCGGATTTACAAACGTTAACCGCAAAGAATACGCAATTGTTAATTTAGAGCAACTCAACGTTTTCGATGAAGGTGCAACTGTTACACCAACACTTTTAATCGAAAAAGGAATTGTTCGTGATGAAAAAGACGGAATTAAAGTTTTAGGTCGAGGTGAACTCACGAAAAAACTTACCGTTAAAGCTCACAAATTCTCGAAAACCGCAAGTGATGCTATTAGTAAACTAGGCGGCACTGTCGAGGAAATATAAAATGAAAAAAATCGCTGGTATCTTTAAGAACAAAGAAATCGTTGACCGGATCTTTTTTACGGTGATGATTCTCTTCATTTTCCGAATTGGTGCTGCGATTACTGTACCTGGTGTAACGCTTAGTGACTTTTCATTCCAAGATAACGATGCTTTTGGGTTAATGAACTTACTAGGTGGGGGCACTTTACAGCAATTTAGTGTATTTGCGCTTGGTGTTTCCCCATATATTACCGCCTCAATTATCGTTCAACTGTTATCGATGGACGTCCTTCCGGCCTTAACAGAATTAAGTAATCAAGGTGATTACGGCCGCCGGAAAATTGAGATGACGAACCGCTATTTAACACTCATGCTTGGTGCAGTCCAAGCTTACGGCGTTATTGTCACGATGGAAAATCAGTCGTACATTACGCTTTCTTCAAGTGGTTTCTGGTCGTATGCATACATTATTACCGTTATGCTCGCGGGCACAATGATGGTAATGTGGCTTGGTGACCAAATCTCCAGTAAAGGCATTGGTAACGGTGTCTCGATGATTATTTTTGCCGGGATCGTTAGTAGCTTACCAAACCAAATTATTAACGCTTACAAAAATTGGTTAAGCGATAAAGTTGGTCAAGGTAGTCAACAGCTCGTAATCGGGTTACTCCAATTCGGTGTTTACGTTGTAAGCTTCTTAATTATTATTGGCTTTATTACGTTTATCGAATCAAGTAAACGGAAGATTCCCGTGCAGCACGCTGGTAAAGGCGGTGGCCAAACACGAAAAATGGCCCAAGCTAGTTTCTTACCAATTAAAATTAATAGTGCGGGTGTTATTCCGGTTATTTTCGCTTCATCTATTATGATGGCTCCTTCAATTATTGCCTCATTCGTGAGTGGCACTAACTTAGAAGCAGAATGGCTGAAAATCTTTAACAGCAGTGCGCTTGTTGAAATGCCGTGGTTTAACGGAAAAACGTGGAATATGCCGTGGGGTTTAATTATTTACTTATTTCTTATTGTTGTATTCGCTTTCTTTTATGCGAAACTACAAATTAACCCAGAAAAACTCGCGGAAAACTTCCAAAAGAACGGAAGTTATATCCCTGGTATTCGTCCAGGTGCCGCGACCGAACGCTACGTTGGTAAAGTGCTTAACCGTATTACGGTGATTGGTGCAACTTCGCTTGCACTTATTGCCGCCTTACCAATCGTTCTCGTACTTTTAAAAGTCGTACCCGACCAATCGCTTGCGCTTGGCGGCACCGGCTTAATTATTGTCGTTGGGGTTGCAACGGAAATTAACAACCAAATTGACGGATTACTTGCCGGTAAATCATTTGAAGAAGCAAGTAATATCTTAGGAGGTTAGTAATGCTTAATTTAGTATTAATGGGACCACCGGGCGCCGGTAAAGGGACGCTCGCTAAAGAATTAATTAAAAAATACGATATCCCCCACATTAGCACTGGGGATATGTTCCGTGAAGCAATTAAAGAAGGTACGCCACTTGGCCGCCTTGCTGCTAGTTACATTAATGAAGGCCATCTTGTGCCCGATGAAGTAACGATCGGACTCGTGCGTGAACGGCTCGGGCAAGACGATTGCCAAAACGGTTACTTACTTGATGGTTTCCCGCGCACACTTGTACAAGCGGAGGCACTTGACGCAATCGGTATCGACTTAGGACGGCCACTAACAGCAGTAATTAATGTAACATGCAGTGAAACCGAACTTGTTCGTCGCATCACGGGCCGCCGTGTTTGCCGCAAATGTGGCACGCCATACCACACCGAAACGATGAAACCAAAAGTTGATGGTGTATGTGATGTCTGTGGTGGTGAACTTTATCAACGTAAAGATGATACGAAAGAAAGTTTATTAACGCGTCTAAAACATTACCACAAAGAAACCGCACCGCTTGAAAACTACTACAAAGCAAGTGGATTACTCCACACTGTTGATAGCGAACAAGGTGTCAAACATAGTGTTGATGCCGCCGCGGCAATTATTAAAAAGGTTAGTAAAGCGTGATTAGTATTAAATCACCACGCGAAATTGCCTTAATGCGCGAAGCAGGCCGTATTGTTAGTCTCGTCTTCGCCACACTAAAACAAACTTTAAAACCCGGAATGTCGACACTTGAGGTTGACAAACTCGCGCGAAAGGTTATCATAGATAACGGCGGCATTCCGACGTTTAAAGATTATAACGGGTTTCCGGCAAATGTCTGTGTCTCAGTTAATGACAAACTTATTCACGGCATTGGTAGCAAACAAGAAGTTATTAAAGATGGCGACATCGTTAGTGTCGACGTCGGTGTAACACTTAACGGCTATATTGCTGACGCCGCCCGGACGTTTCTTGTCGGAAACGTTAGTCCAAATGCCAAAAAGCTTGTTGAAGTTACCGAAGCTTCGTTTTGGTACGCGGTTAATAACCACGCTAAACCTGGCGAATACTTAAGTAACATTTCCCACGCAATACAAACGTATGGGACAAAGCATGGCTACACGCTTACCGCTGATTACACCGGACACGGTGTGGGGCGGAAATTACATGAACCACCAGTAGTACCCAATGTTGGTGCGCCTGGTCACGGTCCAATTTTAAAAGAAGGAATGACATTAGCGATCGAACCAATGCTCAATGAAGGCAGTGTCGCGCTTGTTACGCTTAATGACGGTTGGACAGTTAAAACAAAAGATGGTAAATTAACGAGCCATTATGAGAACACCATCGTTATTACTAAGGATGGCTACGAAGTATTAACTATGGGGGAGGAATAAATGGCACGTAATGACGTCTTAAAAGTTGATGGGGAAATATTAGAGTGTTTACCAAACGTTACGTTTCGCGTAAAACTCGATAA
>CAZWRR010000003.1:0-25964 GCA_964635805.1 uncultured Staphylococcaceae bacterium | reverse complement strand
AAAAAATGACTAAAAAATTACTATTTAAAATCTTATCGATTATTTTATTAGTTTGTGCAATTACTATTACAATTTTCGCATTAATTGCTTTGTTTAAGCAAGACACAGCAACAAGTAGAACGCTTAGTATGATTGCTACGCCACTTATGTTTGGTGGTGTTTTTGTGTTTGTTCTTGGTTTTGGAAAAGACAAAAATGCGCAACCGTAAACCACAAAAATACATTACACAGTTTATTGTAAAAGAAGATGGTCTCCTTTTAGAGACGCTTTTACGTGAGGTGCAAGGTCATTCGCGTAACAACATCAAAAGTTTTTTAAGTAGGCGGCAAGTGTTAGTAAACGATGTGCCGGTGAAACAATTTGATTATAAAGTATTGCGCGGTGATGAAATTGCTATTAGTCGTACGAGTATGCAACTATTACAAAAACCGCGATTCCCGATAATTTATGAAGATGAAGAGATTATAGTTATTAACAAACCGTCGGGCTTACTTACGATTGCGAGTGATAAAGAAAGAAAAGCAACGGCGTATCGCTACGTAACGGAGTATGTGCGGCAAAAAGATAAATATGCTCGTGTTTTTATTGTGCACCGCCTTGATCAAGACACATCAGGCGTTTTAATGTTTGCTAAAAGCAAAGCTGGGCAGCAGGCGCTCCAAAAACCATGGAACAACATCGTCAAAAAACGGGGCTATCACGCTGTAGTTGAGGGGGTTTTACGTGAAAAAAGTGGCGTTATTCGCTCATTTTTGTATAAATCGAAAAGTAATGAGATGTATAGCGGACACAAAACGAAAGATGGGAAATATGCCGAAACGCATTATGAAGTTGCAAGCGAGAACGCAACTTATTCGCTAGTTGATATTAACATTAAAACGGGACGAAAAAATCAAATCCGTGTGCATTTACGCGATTTAGGGCATCCAATCTTAGGTGATAGTAAATATGGGAAAAAAGACCGCGGCGCAAAACGACTATATTTACATGCGTATGAACTCACATTATTAAGCCCATTTTCAAATAAAGTGGTTTCCTTTAAAGCCCAAACACCACCTGAATTTCATAGCATCGTAAAGTAGTATAAAACAATTATTTTCATTACGTTTCCAGTCGAATTATATTTCGGCTTTTTTGTTTAAACAAAAAACAATGGATTGTTGTGATAAAATTATTAATGGCAAAAAGAGATGAAATTATTACGATATTTGAAAGAAGTATTTGTCGCAAGCTTACCGCTTTTAGCAATAATGGTAATCGTGCTTGTTTTTCTTTTTCCGCTGCAAACGCCTGTTGAATACATTCAAGTTGCAATTGGTTACGTCGGTGTTGTTGTTGGTCAAGCCGTCTTTTTAGTTGGTCTTGACTATAGCATTCTTGAAATTGGTAAACTTGTGGGCAGTTCAATTACAAAACTAAATAAAGTGGTTTTTGTTATTTTGTTTGCGTTTTTGTTTAGTTTACTTGCAACGGTTGCCGAACCCGGGATCGCCGTTTTAGCGAAACAAGTTAGTGATATTAATCCGTTTATTAACAACTCACTCTTCGTTTGGGTAACGAGTTTCGGTCTTGGTGCGCTTGTTGGAGTTGCTGTCTATCGCTTAGTACGTGGCATTAGTATGAAGAAAATTTTCTTCTTCTTTTATCTTGCCTTAATTATATTAATCTTTTTTGTACCGGCGCAGTTTCGAGCGTTAGGATTTGACGCAAGTGGTGCCGCGACTGGTGCAATTAGTGTCCCGTTTGTTTTAGCGCTTGGTGTTGGTGTATCGCACACAATTAGTAAAACAAAAGCAACGGAAGAAAGTTTTGGTATTGCGGGGATTGGCGCAATTGGGCCGATAATTACTGTATATTTATACGGTTTAATTGTTGGCAATAATCCAAGCATCTCGGATTATGATCCAGGCACAATCGAAGTTATTGCCGTCATGATAGATAACTTAAAGGCAGTAAGTATAGCAATTTTCCCAATTGTGGCAGTGTTTTTAATTTATCAAATATTTTTTATTCGTTTACCACGTAAAAAAATCGTGCAAATCGTTCTCGCGACTTTTGTAGTATTTATCGGTTTGTTTATTTTTCTTGTCGGGACTGACTACGGCTTAGCGTTTGCAGGTAAATATATTGGCGAAGTGTTTATTGGTACTAAGTTGCAATGGATGTTAATGCCACTTAGTTTTTTACTTGGCTTTGCAATCACACTTAGTGAACCAAGCGTTGTTGTGTTTAGTGAACAAGTTGATGAATTAACTAACGGCGCGATTAGTAAAAACCTCATTAAGTTTGCGCTTGCAATCTCCGTTGGTTTAGCAAGTTTACTTGGAATATTCAAAGTAATTTATGATCTTAATATTTTATATTTAATTGTCCCACTTTATGTAATAGCCATTGGGTTAATATATTTCACACCCACATTATTTGTGGGGCTTGCTTTTGACGGGGGCACTGTATCTGCTGGCTCGATCACAAGCGCCTTTTTAACCCCAGTCATGTTAGGGGCAAGCCAAGGAATGGGTCATATCGATATATTAACTTCAGGACTTGGTGTTTTAGGGTTTGTAAGCGTTATGCCGCGCATTGTTGTGCAATTGCTCGGCATTGTATATACAATGAAGATGAAACGTGCTGAAGAAAACGCACGGTCCAATGAACAATTGGAACTCACAAGTTTTGTGAGTGAGGAGGAGTAAATGCCACATAAACAGCGCGTATTGCTTGTAATTATTGCTGAACGGCCACTTAAGCACAAACTTGTCATAGCTTTAAGTGAGATTGAAGCGGTACTTATCAACACAACTTACGCTCGGGGTTCGATGAAGAAAAACCAATTGTTACGAACGTTAGGTTTAACTGTCGAACAAAAAAAAGTATTGATTACATGTTTATTAGAACGTAAAAATGTAAGTAAAATATTTGAAATTTTAAATGACAAATTTAAATTCAAACAACCAAACACCGGAATTGCATTCACGTTTCCGCTTGAAAGTATAAGTTATTAGGAGGCCAAAATCATGAGTGAAGTAAATAAAGTTAAAACAACGAAGGACACCGTCGCATTATTCATAATCGTTAATGCAGGATTTAATGAGCAAATCATTGACTTAGTACAAGATTGTGGCGCGAAGGGCGCAACAATTATTCCCGGACGAGGGACGGGGGCAAAGTTTACGACTTTTTTAGGCATGCATTACGAACCGGAACGCGAAATAATCTTAAGTGTTTTAAAACAAGAAATTGCTGTTGCAATTATGCAAGGAGTAAAAGAGAAGTTTGGTCAAGAAACACCGACAAACGGAATATGTTTTACGTTACCGGTTGAAGATGCAACTTTTTTGCAGTAGTTAATTATAATGCGCAAATTAGATAAAATACTTAGTTATATCGTTTTATCAACAGTAACGTTTTCGTTAACGCTATTTTTTGCGCTAAGTGCTCATATTGTTTTAGTGCACAATACATTAACAACAATATTAAGTTTAGTAGTTTATTTTGGTATTAATGTTTTTGTTTTAGTAACCTTTTTCCTTAAAGCCGAGCGTACAAAAGAAGCTATATATGACTTTATATTCTCATTAGTTTTTATTGCTAGTGGTTATTTCTTTATCACGGGTCGCGCTTCAATTTTTGCGCTTGTACAAAGTTCTCGCATGGCTTTGCCATTTTTTACTATATTTTTTATTGTTATTTACTTTTTAACGTATATTGTTGTTTTAGTTAATTACATCGTTAAAATACGTATAATTTCGGTGTTTGACCGAGAAATAAAGTTTAATTTCAATATCTTTAAACGGCAAAATGAAAACACAGCACTGGCGCGTGAGGCACGCATAGCGCGGATAGAAGCAACATTTGCGCCACTTTATTTTTATTTAGTCATAACTGCAGTTGTGGCCTTTTTGTTTTTTGGCTATACATTAGTAACCGAATACTTTACGATTCCGCTTGGTGGCGATTTTACCCAGCAACAAATACCATTTTACACAAATGGGTATGACGATTGGTGGAACTTTTTTAAGACGGGACAATTCCCGCTTTGGGACAGCAACACGTTTTTAGGCGCAAGTAATGTTGGTTCGAATAGTTTTTATTACGCAATGAATCCATTTTTCCTTCCTATTTTACTGTTTCCTCGTGCTTTAATTCCGCAGGGAATTAGCGTATTAATGATTATTAAATTCACACTTGCCGCATATACAATGCGCACCTTTTTGAAGTATTTAAAAGTAAGTGAACGAAACGCACGAATCTTTGGACTTGTATATGCATTTGCGGGCTGGAACGTTTATTATTTATGGTTTAACCACTTTATGGAAGTTGCAGTTGTTTTTCCCCTTATTTTCTTAGGCATCGAAAAGACACTTAAAGAGAAAAAAATAAAAACATTAATTTTCGCGCTTGCTTTGATGGGCTTTGCAAACTATTTCTTTTTAGTTACTGCAGCGGTGCTTGGTGTGCTTTATGCTGGATTTAGATATTTCCAATTGTTCCCACAAATAAAGGGAATGGATAAATTATCCGTGATTGGATTAGGCGTTATTGCATTTGCGTTAGGGATTTTAGCAAGCAGCGTCGTCTTATTTCCAAGTTTAGCGATTGCTTTAAATAGTGACAGAGTTACTGATGCAACGTATTTAGATGAATTGCGAGCAGCGTTTAATCTTAAAAATTATAAAGAAGCATGGGAAATAATTTCAAAGTGGGAACATCAAAACGTTAATTACACACATAAAAAACTTTATCCGCTTATTTCTTTTTATTTCCCAGTACTAAGTAATCGCTCTTCACCGTTACTGGCGACAAGTAGTTATGACAACACTATTTCAAGTGTTTTTGTGTTTAGCCCCGTTATTTTATTGTTCATACCGGCGCTTGTTGTTTCGATTAAGCAAAAAAAGTTTAGTCATTTGCTTGCGGTTGCATTGTTTTTATTTGCGCTCTTTACACCATTTTTCTACAACGCACTACATGGATTTAGTAAAGAGTATGGACGCTGGCAGTTAATTGTCGTGTTTAGCTTAATTGCTTACATTGCGACGAGTTTTGAAGACATTAAACAATTAAAGGCGCCAATATTTGATTTGAGTTTTCTAATTAATTTAATTCTAATGGCAGTCGCAGTTAAACAAGCTTACACTTTTGAAAATTCGATTTATTTTGGCGAGTTAGAGTACCGTGAATTAATTATTTATTATCAATTTATTATGTTATTTGTTGCTTATATTTCTTTCCGTTTCTTATACCAAACTCGTTATGAACATTATGCCCGATCAATTCAAATTGCCCTTGAAGTCGTCGTCATGGGTTCAATTACGATGATTGGACACGGGACAATTTCGTACAAAAACTCGGTAAATGGCGGCCTTAGTGGTTACAATGAAGACGTCAAAGTAATAAACGCTATTAAAAATCAAGATGATTCATTTTATCGCATTTACAACACTCGTGCCGTTAAGGGACATGATAATTTACCGATGCGCGAAAATTATAACGGTCTAAGTGCATTCCACTCACTTTATAATTTTGAGCTTATGACTTTTAATGAATGGAGCCGCGTTAATTACAATTACAACGGATGGAGTTTAGGAATTCATGAACGACGGAGTTTGTTGTACGACTTTTTAAGTGTTAATTATTACGTGATTAATGATGATAACCATGTAATTAAATGGACGAACGGTGGGCGCGCCTACGCACCGTATAAAAACGTTCCCAACACATATAGTTTTATGGAAGAAGTTAGCACGGATACGCGCTTTGTATATCGCAAAAATGATGATGCGCGCTTTAGTTTAGGTTTTGGTGTTGATTATGCGCTTACGTATGAACAAATGTCGAATGGGGAAATGACAAATGTTATTAAATCACGTGGTCGATTTGCTAGTGTGGAATTTGAAGAGTTGTATTTAAACACAGCACTCTTAAATTATGATGATCACGAAACAATTACGGGAAAATATCCGCATTTAGCAACTGAAACGTTAGCGACATACCCACGGAAACATTATAGTTTTTATGGCGCGGCAAGCCCAACACTTAAGCGAACTGTGTGGGAATTCACAAGTAATCGTTATCCGTATGAGGCAAATGCAGAAAATAAAAATAAACCGCTGCCGACACCCGAGTATATTAATGAAAATGCACATCGTTTACTTTCGCCCCCAAGTAAAATATCAGGCAGTAAGCACGCAATTGAATATGAATTCTTTAATGGTATGCCATTATTAAATGATGAAAATGGCGGAGAAATTATTATTAACTTACCGCTTTCAGTTGCGACACACACATCGCATCGTTACAACATTTTCTTATATGACGAAAATTATAATTTAATTACATTTGATAACCATACAAACGTTAGCAGTTCAAGTACGACATGGAAAGTAATGCGTGCGATGCATTCACCGAAGAAAGTACAAAAAATCACACTTATTCCTATTGGGCAAAACCAAACGTTCCCAAGTGAAAGTGGTGTTTACGTATATACAGAAACGACATTACAAGCGCTGCGCGCTAACGCAATAAACAATTCATTAACAAACGTGAAGATATTTACGAATAAATTGAATTTTACAACAAATTATACAAATGAAAAAGTTGTTGTAACGACGATTCCATATGATCCAGGATGGGAAGTAGTAACGGAAGCGGGTGAACAATTACAAACATATAAAGTTCAAGGGGGCTTTGTCGGGTTTGTTAGTAAAAAAGGTCTAACAAACTACACAATGAAATTTATGCCTGAACATTTTCAAATTGGCTTGTTAGCCTCAAGCAGTGTCTTTTTATTAGTTGCGATTGCGGAGTTAGTTGTCTTATTAATTAAATACCGTAAAAAATACGTGTAATTACTGTTTACTTGTTAAATATAATTCATATAGCTCATTTTTTGAAATATTAAAAAGCGTAGATACTATCTTAATTGCCTCATTTGCCCGGTAATTTGCCGCTATTAATGTATGAACGTGTGTTAGATATTCACTGTAGTCATGTTTTTTAGCACTCGTTGAACCGCTTATTATAAGGACGATTTCTCCTTTTAATTGTAACGGATTTTCTGTATATTCTTGAAGCGTAGTGTAAATATATTCTTCATGTATTTTTGAAAGTTCACGGGCAATTACAAGTTTGCGTTCGCCTAGTGTTGCGTAAAGAGCGGCAATTGTTTTATTAACACGATGGGGCGCTTCGTAAAACACAAGTGTTGAAGAAAGTGTTTGTAATTTCGCGATTGCTTTTTTTTGTTCCCCTTCCTTTACTGGTAAAAAACCAATAAAAGTAAAAGGTGTTATAGGTAAGTTTGAGAGTATGAGCGCCGGCAAAAGTGCACTCGGGCCGTTAACGACACTGACATTTATATTGTTTAGTAATAAATGTCTAAGCAAAATGTCACCGGGATCGCTTAACAATGGATAGCCTGCATCACTTAAAAACGCACCTTTTTCGCCCTTTTGTAGTTTGTCGATAATTTCATCAACTTTTGCCTGTTCACTAAACTTGTGGACAGCAATAAGTGGCTTAGCAATAGCAAAATGTTGCAAAAGTTTACCGCTAACACGCGTGTCTTCAACACAAATAAAATCGCAGACTTCTAAAACTTCAAGCGCGCGGCGAGGAAACTCACTTAAATTGCCAATCGGTGTTGCCACAAAATAAAAAGGTGTGCCGGTTTGGAATGATTTATTTCTTTTCACGAACTTTCCGATATCCTTTTTTAAGATCATCGAGTGGAATTGAGATAAAACCACCATCATAATCAAGCCGAATTGTTCGATTAATCATATTAAAGCTATTTACATTGTAAGTGACATTATCACGCATAAACTTTTCGCCAATGTAAGGGAAGTCTTTTTTTGTCTCTGTGTAATAATCATCTTCAAATTTCAAACAACAAAGCAGTTTGCCACACTGTCCGCTGAGTTTAGGAATATTAAGTGCTAGCATTTGGTTTTTTGCGCGACCAATTGAAATGCCTTCAAATTCTTGTAAAAATGTGTGGCAGCAAAGCGGAAATCCGCAAGCACCAAGGCCACCAATAATTTTCGCACGATCGCGACTGCCAATTTGCCGTAATTCAATCCTTGTTCGTAATTTTGCCGCTAAAATGCGCACTAATTCACGGAAATCAACACGTTCATCAGCGACATATGTAATTAAAATTTTGCTCCGATCAAATGTGTATTCAGCCCGTAGTAGTGTCATCTTTAGATTAAGTAGTTCAACCTGCCGCGCACAAAATTCTAACGCTAGCGCTGCGTCTTCAATATTTAATTCGCTTTGTCTAATTTCGGCTTCACTTGCGCGATGTAAAATCGGTTTAACTTCTAAGCGTTGTTCAAAAAGTGATTGCGGGATTAAGTTGCTTACAAGTTTGGCAATATGTAAACCCTGGACAGTTTCAACGATAACGTAGTCACCAAGTTGCAAACTTTCATCGTTAGTTTGAAAATAATAAGGCTTTGCGCCTTCGTGAAATGTTACGCTTATATAATAAGATTTATTTTCCATATATCGTTCCTTTAATTAAGTTAATAAATAATTCATCAATTAATAATTCAATATTAACGTTTGCGTCTATTTTAGCACTTACTTCGTAAATTTTGACGATAAGTTGTAAGGGATCACTAAATTGTTTGCTAAGTTTTTCTGTATATTGCTTTAAAGAAGGGAAGAGAAGCGGTTGGTTATAAGTGTAATTCACTGCGTCTTTAAAAAACAATGCGAAGTAAGCAAAAAAACGTTTGTATAAATATTTTTCCCGAAGTGGGGTAATAATTTGTGCGGCATCGACGTAACTTGTCTTCGCGTTATCACTAACTTTTTCTAAAAGTGTAAGTAGTGCCTCTTTTAATTTTAAGTATGTTTCATCACCACTTTGCAAAACAACAGCTTCAGGCAAATTATAAAACATCGTTAAAAGCTCTTTATCAATGTCACTGATTTCTTTTTCTGCAAGTAGTGAAAGTAGTTCAGTGCGTTTAATTAAATTAAGACGTAGCGTTTGACTGCGACTTATTATCGTCGGTAATACATTATTTTCGTTGTATGTTGTTAATATTGCATAAATGCTGCGCCCAGGTTCTTCTAAAAACTTAAGTAAGGCATTAATTGCTTCAAGTGTCATGTTTTCAACGACGTGAACGATATAAATTAACACGCCTTTTGCTTCAACACTTGTTGTGCTGAAAGTTTTTTCTATTTCAGCGACATCTTCTTTTTTAATGCTATTTTCGCTACCATCATAAATAAATAAATCAGCGTAACTCCCACTTTCCGCACGGTGACACGTTAAACAAGTGTCGCAGGCAAGCGGATTAGGTGTATCGCAAATTAAACTTTTTGCTAAATATTTAGCAACTTCTAAAAGTGGGGTGCCTTCGCTACCAACGAGTAAATAAGCATGGGAAATATTGTTCGTAGTTTTAGCGTTAACAAACGTTTTATGTAAAGTTGGCTGATAAGTTTCTAAATATGTAGCAATATTCATTTTTCAAGTGCGCTTAAAATAATTTCTAAAGTTTGATTAATAACTTCTTCAAGCGGTAAACTTGCGTCAACAATGCGATAACGATCACTGTAAGTTGCGCTTAGTTTTAAAAACGTTTCCCGAACTTTTTTATGAAACGTCAATGCTTCTAAGTCGAGGCGGTTCACTTCGCGTTCTTTGTTTGCGGCGATACGCTCTAAACCAAGTTCAGGTGTTATGTCAAAAAGAATTGTTAAATCGGGCAATGTTGATTCTGTTGCGAAAAGATTAATATCTAAAATTTCTTGGACACCAAGGCCGCGCGCACCACCTTGATACGCTAAACTTGAGTCTAAAAAACGATCACAAATAACAATTTTATTTTCTTTTAATGCTGGCCATACTTTTTCAACTAAATGTTGACGCCTGCTGGCCGCATAAAGAAGTGCTTCGGCGCGGGCATCAAGCAATACGTTGTTTTTATCTAAAATGACGTCACGAATTTGTTCGGCAATTGGTGTTCCACCCGGTTCACGTGTAAAAAGCACATCAATACCGCGTTTTTTTAAAATAGTAACGATATTATTAGCGACACTAGTTTTGCCGCTGCCTTCTGGTCCTTCAAATGTTATAAACATACACTATCTACTCCTTACTTAATAGTTTTGCGCCCTTCAAGTGCTTTCGAAAGTGTCATCGTATCGACGTAATCAACTTGTCCGCCCATCGGCAAGCCGTAACCTAACCGTGTAATCGTTATTGGCAAATCACTTAATTTGCGAGCAACATAAAGTGCGGTTAGTTCGCCTTCAACATTAGGATTAGTGGCAATTACTAATTCTTTGACATTTTCATCTTCAATTCGCTTGATCAGTTTTGTTAAATCTAGATTAGCGCTATGCAGATTTTGCGACGGACTTAGTACAGTTCCTAAAATATGGAAACGACCAGTGAAGTTTTCCAACTTAACAAATCCGTGCACATCTTTAGCGTATCCAACAACAATTAAAGTATCGCTGTTGCGTGTTTTGTCGCTGCAGAAGTGGCATAAATCGCTTTCTGTATATAGACCACAATTGCGACATAAGTGGATTTTGTCGCGTAAACTGCTAATAGTGTCGCCAAAATCGTTTAAAACTTCTGTATTCATTGTTAAAAAAGCATAAGCCATCCGTTCTGCGGTTTTTTGACCAACGCCAGGCAGTCTTTTTAAATGTTCAATTAATTTATCGAGTGCTTCAAGTTCATACATTTAGAAAAACCCACTCGCGCTTCCAGTAACATTTTCATTAATTTCGGCTTCTTCTTTATCAATAAGTGCACGGCACTCATTAAGCGCCATAATAATTAGTGTTTCAACCATTTCTTTGTTTTCAAGTGCGAATAGTTCGTCTTCAATTGTAATCTCGACAATATCTTTATTGCCGAGCATCGCCACTTTAACACCGCCTCCTTTTGTGACGGTAAACTCTTTTTCATGAAGTTCGGCCATCTTATTTGCAAGATCGCGCTTCATTTTATTTGCTTGTGCTAACAATTGTTGCATATTTTTATTTGTCATTTAAAATTTCCCTTCTAAATCGCCAGTGATGTCATTAACACGTGGTAATTTTTTAATTTGACTTAAGTTGCGGAACATTTTATTTAAATTCAACACTTCATCAGTCGTTACGCCGTAAATTGCGACATTACGGTGAAGTAGTTGACGAACAACTTCACGAAGATGCGGTTGGTTTTCCTTTAAATTACATAAATTAGCGGGCCGTTGGAAGTTATACTCAATTACGAGTATTTCTTTTGTGAGCAAATAAGGAGTGCCATCAAGTAATAGTGCTGCATGCTCACTTAGATCTTGATCAAGGGCAAGCAGTGGTAGCTGTGTATCCCATAAAACATCTTTTAAGTTTTTGCGTTCTTCACGATCACCAAGCGTCATCGCTTTTATTAATGTTTCATCCGCTAATTTGATTGGTGTTCCGTCATTAATTAATGGATTTTTTGGTGTAGGTGCTTTTGTAAATGGTGGTTGTTCAACTTGTTTCGGGGGAGTAGGAGATGTTTCCACTTTTTTTGTAGGTTGAGGTATTGATTGCTCTTGCATAAAAGGTGGTAGTTCTGGTTCAACAGGAGTTGCTTCGGGAACAGGTGTTTTTTCAATAATATTCGGCACTGGTTTTACCGGTTTTGGTTTAACTTCTGGCGCCGGATGTGGTTTTTCCACGACTGGTGGCGGTAGTGACGTACGCTCAAATGAAGTCATGATTTTTAGCAGTGTTAATTCAAATACATTTTTTGCATCAGGCGTAAAGCGATATTCAGATTGTGCTTTAAGCAAAATATCGATTGCCGTATTTAAATCACTAACTGTGTAATTTTCGACTAATTGTTCAACTTCTGTTGCGCGGAGAAAAAGTAATAAGTTTTCGGCCCGCGTTTTATAATAAATTAGTGCGTCTTTTAATAAATTAAGCAAATCAATCGTAAGCCGTTTAATGTCAACACCTTTATCAATTAATTCACCGCTTGTTTGGAAAACTGTTTCGACATCATTTTTACTAATTGCATCAAGTAAACGCAGTTGATCAACTTTGCTCGACAGTGCAAACAATTTTAGAACATCATCAACATTAAGACTGCGGCCGCTATAGGCTAATACTTGGTCAAGCATACTAAGTGCATCACGGACACTGCCATCGGCGAGACTTGTTAATAACTTAATCGCCTCTACATCACCTGGAATTTGTTCTTGCGTCAAAATCGTGTTAATTCGCTCAATAATATCGCGGTCACTTACTTTCGCAAAGTTATAACGTTGACAGCGACTTAAAATCGTGGGAATAACTTTATGGGCCTCTGTTGTTGCTAAAATAAAAATAACGTTACGCGGGGGCTCTTCAAGTGTTTTAAGTAAAGCGTTAAATGCGCTTTGTGTCATCATATGAACTTCATCAATGATATAAACTTTATAACGGCCACGAATCGGGGAGTAGTTCACGTTTTCAATAAGTTGACGGACGTCTTCAACACCGTTGTTACTTGCAGCGTCAAGTTCGATCACATCGGGATGCGAACCGTCGCTTACACTAACACAGTTGTTACAAACACCACATTGTTCACCAATTCCCTCTTCACAATTTAGCGCTTTGGCAAAAAGCTTTGCCATCGATGTTTTTCCGGTGCCGCGTGGCCCACTAAAAAGGTAGGCATGGGCAATTTTTTGTTGGGAAAGGGCATTTTTCAAAGTTTGAACAATTGCTTGTTGGCCCGCAACTTCATTAAACGACTGAGGACGATACGTCCGATACAATGCTTTATAACTCATAGAATAATTATACAATAATTATCGTTTTCGCAAAGCCGAAGCGACTAAAAAACGTCATTAAATTGAGCTTAGTTGTGATAAAGAGCGTTAAAGCGTGCAAATTGAAAAAAAATGCTACAATAACATTTGCGAAAAGTTCGCATTATTATACGCTATGCGTATTCAAGAAAAGGAGGACCAAGCATGTTTAGTTTAAATGTTGAAAAACCAAAAGCAACAATCGACTATGATGTTACGTATGACTTTATTGCGCTTGGCCTTGGCCCAGCCGGTTTAAATGCAGGGTTATACGCAAAACGAAAAGGGCTAAAAACGTTAGTCGTTGGTTACGATGTTGGTGGCCAATTAATTAACACTTCTGAGGTTGATAATTACTTAGGATTAGGGTTAACAAATGCAGAAGCTGTAATTCACTCGTTCGTGGACCACATTGAGGCACTTGAAGTACCAATGCTAAAAAATGTGATGATTAAAAAAGTTTGGAAAGAAAGTAATTTGTTTTTTATCGAACTTGATAATGATCATACATTAAAAGCAAAGACAGTACTATATGCACTAGGCGGAAACCCGCGTAAGTTACAAATACCGGGTGAAAAAGCGTATGCTAGTCGCGGTATTTCGTATTGTGTAACGTGTGATGCACCGTTTTTCGCTAATGAAGAAGTTGTAGTCGCTGGCGGCGGTAATAGCGCTGTTGATGCCGCAATTGATTTAGCGCGCATCGCCAAAAAAGTTACAATTATCCATCGCAGTCAGTTCCGCGCTGACCAAAAAAGTCTTGAGCTACTAAATACATTTAGTAATGTTGCAATTAAATTAGAAACACAAATCTTAGAAGTTCACGGTGAAGACAAAATAACCGGATTAACAATTCTTGACAAAAACACGAACAAAAAATCAAGTTTTGCAACGAACGGATTGTTTATTCAAATCGGTTCAATACCTAATTCACAATTAATCATTGATTTAGTCGAGGTTAATGATGCGAATGAAGTAATTGTTGACGCGATGCAACGAACTTCCTTACCAGGGTTATATGCTGCGGGTGATGTTACGCCAAATATGCACCGACAAATTGTTGTCGCTGCTGCCGAAGGGGCAAAAGCCGCACTAGAAGCAGCGCTTTATATAAACAAATTATAAATTTTTTAAAAAAGGGGAGAAAAAATGGAAAAATTTTTAAACAATGAAATCGCAAGTCAATTAAGTGACGTTTTTTCACGAATGACCAAAGCGACAAAAATGGTTTTATTTGTTGATGGAACATGTAATACATGTTTAGAAACAAAACAACTTTTAGAAGAAGTAGCAGAATTAAGTGACAAGCTTAGTCTAGAAGTATTCGAAATTAACGAAAGTAAAGAAGAAGCAGAAAAATATGACGTTACACTCACACCAAGTTTTATCTTTTTAGATGACAAAGGTGAATATCGGGGTGTTAAATTCAATGGTTTCCCGGGTGGACATGAAATTAATTCATTTGTCGCCGCAATTATGGAAATGGGTGGAGCAGAACATCCACTTCCACCAAGTGTTATCGAACGGATTAAGAAAATCGACAAACCAGTGAACATTAAAGTATTTGTAACATTAAGTTGCCCACATTGTCCGGATGCTGTTAGTAATGCACACCGCATTGCGATGCTTAATAGTAACGTCAGTGGTGAAATGATTGAAGCCCAAACATTTTATGAAATGAGCACAAAATATAACGTTTCTGGTGTACCAAAAATCGTTATTAATGATGAACATGAATTAGTGGGTAATCAACCAATCGAGCAATTTTTAAACGTTATTGAAAAGCTTTAAATAAATTAAAATAAACCTAGATGCAACTAAAGTCTAGGTTTTTTTATTACTAAAAAAAGAAAACATGAGCGAACACTGCATAAATATAATATAATAAAGCGAAGGTGAAAATATGGATACAGTACTTAGAAAACGACTAGAAGCAACAAAAAATCGGTTGAACACGATTGATAAAGAACTCGAAAATCCGAATGTTACGAGTGATTTAGCAAACTTTCGCGCTATTTCAGTGGAACGCTCCCAAATAGCGCCAATCGTTGAACTATTTGATGAATATATTCGCATCGATGAAGATTATGAAGCAACATTTTTGCTAATGGAAGAAAAAGACATAGAAATTGTTGAGTTTGCGAAAGAAGAACAAAAACGGTTAAATAGTGAAAAAGAACGAATAATAAACGAAATTAAAGTTCATTTGATTCCGAAAGATCCGAATGATGATAAAAATATCGTCGTTGAAATTCGTGGTGCAGTTGGTGGTGATGAAGCTAATATTTTTGCAGGCGATTTATTCCGTATGTATGTAAAATATGCAGAAAAACAAAACTGGCGAATGCAAGTTTTAGATGAATACAGCAGTGATGCCGGTGGTTTTTCGCAAGTTTCATTTTTGATAAAAGGAAAAGGTGCTTACTCAAAGCTCAAATTTGAGAGCGGTGCTCATCGAGTACAACGTGTTCCCCGCACGGAAGCAAGCGGCCGTATTCACACAAGTATTGCGACAGTTCTTGTGATGCCCGAAGCCGAAGAAGTTGATGTTGAAATTCGTAACGAAGATATCCAAATGGATACATTTCGCGCCCAAGGTGCGGGCGGACAACACGTTAATAAAGTTGAAAGTGCCGTGCGCTTAACACATATTCCAACCGGCATTGTTGTGGCGTGTCAAGTTGAAAAAAGTCAGCTCCAAAACCGTGAAATTGCTATGCGCTTATTACGTTCGCGCGTTCTAGCAGCGAAAATTTCGGAGCAAGAAGAAAAAATCGGGGCCGAACGGCGTTTAAAAGTTGGGACGGGTGAAAGAAGTGAAAAAATTCGCACATATAACTATCCGCAAAACCGTGTAACTGATCACCGGATTAATTACACTACTCAAAAACTTGATCGTATTATCGAAGGAGATTTAGATGAATTGATTGAAGCTTTAATTAATTTTGATCAACAATCCCAAATGGAAAACAATTAAAATGACGGCTTATGAAATACTTCAAAAAACGATTAAGGACTATCCACATTTATCCGTAAACGACGTGCGACTTGCATTAATGCACATTTCTGAAAGTGGCGATTATACATCTTTTATTCTTAATCAAAACGAAGAAATAATGTTACCCCCAAAATTTTATGATATTGTTAGTCGTTTAAATGATGACGAACCGATTCAATATATTTTAAATGAAGCATTTTTTTATGACCGTAATTTTTACGTAAACAAACACGTCTTAATTCCGCGCATTGAAACTGAAGAATTAACACACTTAATTATTAACGAAATTAAAAACGATCCCCCGATTACAATTGCTGATATTGGAACGGGTAGCGGTGCAATTGCAATAACGCTTGCTAAACACACACCGCATCAAGTGTATGGTAGTGACATTAGTAAACGGGCTTTAAAAGTCGCAGAAAAAAACAATGATGAAAAAGATGTTGTTTTTTTGCGCGGCGATTTACTTATGCCATTTATTAAAGAACAAATAACTTTAGATATTATCGTTGCTAATTTACCTTACATTGATCGAAGCGAGCAAATTGCTGATAATGTTAAAAACTTTGAACCTCATTTAGCACTGTTTTTACCTAAAGATAATATTTTTGCAAAGTTTTTTCGCCAACTTAAAAAAGTAAATAAAGGCCGCAATGGGCTTGATATTTTTATGGAAATTGGCAGTAATCAAGCGAAGGAGTTAAAAACACTTGCGCATCGTATTTTAGGTGATGATCAAACAATTATCGTTAAGCAAGATATGCACGGTAAAGACCGTTTTCTTGTAATTAGAGGTTTACAATGAAAACAATAAAACTAACTATTAATGATATTGATTTAGCCGCAAAGTTATTAAAAGACGGGCAAATTGTCGCGTTTCCAACCGAAACCGTGTTTGGCATGGGTGTTGTTTATGATAATCTAAGCGCACTTGAACATTTAAAGAAAGTTAAAGGGCGCGATGAGCTTAAACCATTTACTTTAATGGTACAAACCACGGATGAAATAAGTAAATATGCTGTTTTAACATCAAAAATGAATGCAATTATTTCAACGTATTTGCCGGGTCCACTAACGATTATCGTTCCGGCAAATCCACTACTTATCGGCCCTATTACTAATTACAGTGATTATATCGGCATTCGTGTTAGTGCAAATACATTAGTGCAAAATCTTATTCAGCAAGTAGGTGTTCCGCTTTTAGTACCTAGCGCCAACAAAAGTAGTAAACCGCCATTATTTGATAGTGCGGATGTTTATAAAGAGTTTCAAGGTGAAATTGCCGCAGTTATTAAGGGCAAGGCAACCGGAAGTGTTGCCTCAACGATTATTAAGATAAATGATAAAATAACATTAGTAAGAGAAGGAGCAATTTCTTTTTCAAAACTTAAACAAACATTTAAGGAGGCTTAAGATGAAAGTTGCAATTGGAAGTGATCACGGTGGCTTTGCATACAAAGAAGCGGTGAAAAAACATCTAGAAAAACAAGGTGTTACTGTTGTTGATGTTGGACCAAATGAAAAAGTATCAGTCGATTATCCAAGTTATGGTATCGCTGTTGGCGAGAAAGTAAGCAGCGGTGAAGTCGATTACGGTGTTGTTGTTTGCACTTCAGGTGAAGGCATTACAATTGCGGCAAACAAAGTAAAAGGTGTTATTGCCGGAATTGGTTATAACGATAACGTCGCGGCCTTACTTCGGCTTCATAACGACGCAAATGTTATCGGCTTTGGTCAAGGCGAAATGGAGTTAGATGATGTTTTGCGACGGGTTGACATATTTTTAGAAACGCCATTTGAAGGTGATCGCCACACGCGACGTGTGCAAATTATCAAAGATTACGAAAATAATTAAATTTTAAAAAACTGTTCTTCGCTTGTATTTATATATGATGAAGAACTTTTTTATTTGTGAAATATGTGGTAACGACAATGAACATAAAATTGGTGTTCGAAACGGAGAATATTATTGCCGCGCGTGTTTAACATTTCGCGGTCAAAAGGCACCACAAATTAAACATAAACCGTTAGATTTACAAATAAAAATCGATTATGAACTAACTCCTTCACAAAATAAAATTGCAAAAAAAGTTGTTGAAAACTATAAAAATAATAAAAACACATTAATTTATGCCGTTTGTGGTGCGGGCAAGACAGAGCTCGTGTTCGCCGTTATAAAAGAAGCGCTTAGTAATGGTGAACAGGTTGGTTTTACAATTCCCCGTCGTGAAGTCGTAATCGAAATTGCAAATCGTCTTAAAAACACATTTCCAGAAGCAAAAGTAATTAGTGTGTTTGGCGAGCAAACAACAACGTTAACTGGAAACATTATTGTTTTAACAACACATCAGCTTTTTCGTTACCCTGCTTATTTCGATTTATTAATTTTTGATGAAATAGATGCTTTTCCTTATGCGGGAGATTTTGTGCTTGAAGCAATGTTTAGAAATAGTGTGCGAGGCAAATACGTTATTTTAAGCGCAACCCCAAGTAAAAAATTAATCGCTGAGTTCGCTGCAAATGGAACGTTACTAACATTATTTTCGCGTTTTCATAATAAAGAAATACCCGTGCCATATTTCGTGCGTTCATTTTATGTTTTAGGTTTTTATTTTTTAATCAAAAATATGCAGCGCCTTTTTCGTAATAAAAAATCCGTACTTGTTTTCGTGCCAACAATTAAAGGGGCGGAACAATTATTTGCTATGCTCAAATTATTTTTTAAAACAGGGAACATTGTCCATTCCAAAGTAAGTAATAAAACAGAGATTATAAATAAGTTTAAAAAGCGGGAGTATAGTTTTCTCGTGACAACTACCGTTTTAGAACGTGGTGTAACTATTGCGGGTTTACAAGTTATTGTTTATGGGGCAGATAGCGAAATATATGATGCAGCTAGTTTAGTGCAAATTGCTGGTAGGGTTGGTCGGAAAAAGGAGGAAAGTGATGGCGAAGTTATTTTCATTGGAGCACAAAAAACGAAGTGGATTAAAGACGCAATCAAAGACATCGAAGAAAAAAACGAGTATGTGCAAAATGTGTATGGAACGGCAAGTAAGTCCGAATATATTTAGTCTTGTTTCTCCAACTAGTCTTTGTGACTATTGTTTTCGCGAATTTACTTTAATGTGGAAAAAAGAACGATTTGGCAAATACAAAGGGGAACACTTATTTGTCTATAACGAACAATTAAAAACAAACTTATATCGGCTTAAAGGTTTAGCGGACATTGAGCTTGCCCCTTTATTTTTAGAACGCTTTACAACGTATTTCCGTTTTAAGTTTTTTAATTACTATTTAATCGCCGCTCCATCGACAAAAAGTAGTGAATTAGAAAGAGGATTTAATCATGTCGAACAGTTGTTTAGTGGGTTAAACCGCCCATTTTTGCACTTATTTGAAAAAAAGCACGATTTTAAACAAAGTGATTTCAATTATGAAGAGCGCCAAAAAGTATCGGAAAGATTGATCATTAATAATGGTGAACTTGTTTTCCGCAAAAACATTTTAATCGTTGATGATTTAAAAACGACAGGGGCCACAATAAAGGCAATGATTGCAATGCTTGTACCGTTTAAGCCAAAAATGATAAAAATATTAACAATTGCCTACACTAAACAAAGTGAGTAAATACTCATATTTTTATAAAATATGATAGACTAATAACGATACAAATGACAAGAAGAGGTTAGTATGAGTTTCATTGAAAAAATATTTAGATTTGATAAACGGCTTTTAAAGAAAGCCGAAAAGACTTCAAAAAAAGTTTTAGAGTTTGAAGAAAAAATGCGCGCTCTTTCCGATGAAGAGTTGCAAGCGAAGACAGCTGAGTTTCGCAAACGGCTGGCGGAGGGTGAGACACTTGATCAAATTCAACCGGAAGCATTTGCGGTATCACGTGAAGCAGCGATTCGCACTTTAAAACAGTTCCCTTACCCCGTCCAAGTTACGGGTGCAGTCGTATTACACCAAGGCGACGTAGCAGAAATGCGTACAGGTGAAGGTAAAACACTTACGGCGACAATGGCTGTTTATTTAAACGCCCTTGAAGGAAAAGGTGTTCACGTTGTTACTGTTAACGAATACTTAGCTGCTCGTGACGCTGAGTGGATGGGGCAAATATATCGCTTTCTCGGTTTAACCGTTGGTGTTAACTTACGTGAAAAAAGCGCATCAGAAAAACGCGAAGCTTACAACTGTGACATTACGTACACAACAAATAGCGAAGTGGGTTTCGACTATTTGCGCGATAACATGGCAAAAGATTTAAATGGCCGCGTTTTACGTGGTCTTCATTACGCAATTGTTGACGAAGCTGACTCAATTTTAGTTGACGAATCACGCACACCGTTAATTATTTCTGGTGGTGCTCGTGTCCAAGCTTCAAGTTATAACGTTGCCGACCGCTTTGTAAAGACATTACGACGCGATAAACATTTTGTCGTTGACATTAAAACGAAAACCGCAAACTTAACTGATGAAGGTAACCAACTAGCGGAGCGGATGTTTGGCGTTAAAAACATTTATGATCCGCAATACACGGACTTAGTCCATCGCATTCATAATGCACTTAAAGCAAATTTCATTATGACGCGCGACGTGGAATATATGGTTGATCAAAACCGCGAAATCCAGTTAATTGACCAATTTACTGGTCGTATTATGCCTGGGCGCGAGTATAGCGATGGTTTACATCAAGCAATTCAAGCAAAAGAAAACGTTAAGATTAAAGAAGAAACCGTAACGATGGCGACGATTACGTACCAAAACTTTTTCCGCTTATACGCAAAATTAAGTGGTATGACCGGTACAGCAAAAACGGAAGAAGAAGAATTCCGAAAAATTTATAACATGCGTGTTTTACAAATTCCAACAAATCGTCCAATTGTTCGTGAAGACGCGACCGATTTAATTTTTGCGACAAAAGAAGCAAAGTTAGCTGCGTTAGTCGCTGAAGTTACAGAACGCAATGGTAAAGGTCAACCAATTTTAATTGGGACAAGTAGTGTTGAATCAAGTGAAGAAATAAGTCAACTACTAACAGAGCATAAATTAAAGCACGAAGTGCTTAATGCGAAAAACCACGCACGTGAAGCTGACATTGTTGCCCTTGCCGGCAATAAAGGCCAAATTACAATTGCCACAAACATGGCAGGACGGGGAACGGACATTAAGATTGATGATGAAGTACGCGCACTTGGTGGGCTTGCTGTTTTAGGGACGGAACGCCACGAATCACGACGAATTGATAATCAATTGCGGGGCCGTTCTGGTCGACAAGGTGATCCAGGATATTCGCGCTTTTATGTTTCATTCGATGATTTATTAATGCGTCGCTTTGCGAGTGAAATGATGCTTAAACTTGTTGAAGGATGGGGTGACGAACCGCTTGAAAATACGATGTTTAGCCGAGCGATTACTGGAGCGCAAAAACAAATTGAAGGTCAAAACTTCGATATTCGCAAAAACTTACTTGATTATGATGATGTTTTAGCAAAACAGCGCTCAATTATATACAAAAAACGCGACAGCATAATGTATGCCGAAGATATTAAAGATTTAGTTCAAGAGCAATTCACATTAACGGCAACGTATATAGCACGCGAGTCGGTCACGACTGGTAGCCGTGATAATTTAGTAAGTGGTACTGAACTTAAAAAACGGGTAGAACCGCTTTATTTAGAAGAAGGCACAATTAAAGTTGCAGCGTATGATGAATCGCCGGTTGATGAAATTAGTGAAGATTTAATGTACTTAATGTATCGTCGTTATCAACAACGACGGACAGGATGGAATGAAGAATTAGCTGATCGGGTTGAACGGGAAATTGTTCTTCGAGCAATTGACCGTAACTGGACGAAACATATTGACACAATGGCGCACTTGCGCGAAGGTATCCATTTACGCAGTTACGCAAACACAAATCCATTACAAGATTACGTAAATGAAGGATACGCTCTTTTTGGCGAAGCAATGAACACGATTGGTGTTGAATCAGTTGTTAATTTACTTAATGCAAAAATAAACACACCTGAACCGCCTGCAGATAATGACGAAGAAAAAACAGAAGAAGATAAAAAATAAATGACGGAGTACAAAGTTATTGTCCAACGCTTAAGTGAATTAACCGAAGTGTTAACAAAACTTCGTGACTCTCTTTGACAGCGATAAACTTAATAAAGAAGCTAAGCAGTATGAAGCGCTCATGAGTAGCGATACTTTTTGGAATGATGCGCAAAATGCACAGGCAATCACTAAAAAGCATAATGAAATTAACGCAAAACTAATAGTAATAAAACTTGTTGAAGACACAATTAATAATAGTAATGAACTTTTAAAAGACGAAACGCTACGCGCTGATGAAACGATTCTAACGCTTCTTGGTGAAGAAATTAAAGTGGCACATGTAAAAAGTAATGAACTTTTAACAACATTACTATTTAGTGGCGATTATGATAATAATAACGCGATTGTTACTATTCATCCTGGTGCGGGCGGGACCGAATCAATGGACTGGGCGCATATGCTTTACAACATGTACGTGCGTTTTGCTGAACAAATGAAGTTTAAGATTAAAGTTGCCGATTTTCAGGAAGGGCAAGAAGCAGGCATTAAAAGTGTTACGTTATTAATTGAAGGTGAAAATGCTTACGGTCATTTACGTGCTGAAAAAGGTGTGCACCGGCTTGTACGTATTTCCCCGTTCGACACGAATAAACGTCGTCACACTTCATTTGCGAGTGTGAATGTTGTGCCCGAATTTGATGATAATATTGATGTTTCAATTAATGAAGGTGATTTACGCATTGATACGTATCGCAGCGGTGGTGCAGGTGGGCAAAACGTGAACAAAGTGGAAACAGCCGTACGTCTTACGCATCTACCAACAGGAATCGTTGTTAGTTGCCAAATGGAACGAAGCCAACATCAAAACCGTGAAATTGCGATGCGAATGTTAAAAAGTGAATTATATAATTTGGAATTAGAAAAACAAAAGGCAAAAGTAAGTGCAGTAGAGGGTGAGAAAAAAAATATTGAATGGGGAAGTCAAATTCGCTCATATGTGTTTACACCATATACTTTAGTTAAGGACCATCGTACTAACTACCAAGTTAGTGATGTAAATGCCGTCATGGATGGTGCCTTACTTACATTTATCCACAAATTATTAGAAGCGGAGGCTAAAAATTATGTTAGCAACAAGTAATTTATTAAGTCGTAATAAAAAGGAATTAGTTAAAAATTATTTATTTGTAATTGCAGGTTCGATTTTACTCGCAATCGGCACTGGTGTCTTTTTCCTCCCGGCACTATTAAATACAGGGGGCTTAATGGGTTTAGGCCTTATCGCTTTTGAATTGTTTAGTTTTGATGCTGATCTCGTTGTTTTAGTGTTAACATGGCTCTTTTTCTTTATTAGTTTATTGTTTTTAGGTTGGCGTTTCACACTTAAATCGCTTATTAGTTCGTTCGTTTATCCGCTCGTTTTAATTGCGTTAATGCGCATCCCCTTTATTAACGACTTTACAACATCATTATTTACAAACGCAGAAGATACTGCAGTAACGTTAATTGCGGGAATATTTGGTGGTGTTTTTAGTGGAATTGGTGTTGCACTTACGTTTCTTGGGGGCGGTTCAACCGGCGGTGTTGATATTATCGTAGTTATATTAAATAAATATTTAAAAGTAAAACATTCAACGCTTGTCCTTATTATTGATGGTGCGATTATTTTTACAGGCTTGCTCGTTACCGGCAATGTAATTCACTCCTTAATTGGTATTATTAGTGCGTTTGTCTTTGCTTTTATGCTCGAATTTGTCTTTATTGGTAAAAGCCATGTATTTACTGCTTATATTGTTAGTCCAACAAAACATAAAGAAATTAATGAATGGATTCAAAAAGAAACGGGCCGCGGCGCGACGCTTATTCCTGTTTTAGGTGGTTATCAAGGTGATAGCTACAATATGATCGTTGTTAATTTTGATCGGCGCGAACAAGTAAGTTTTACAACCGGAATCGCCCAAATTGATCGGCGTGCTTATGTAACGATTCAACAATCAAAAGCAGTATTGGGCGAAGGCTTTACCGATCTTGTCCCGGAAATAGAAGGATTGTTAAGTTTTAAAACAAAACACAAAGATGAAAAATAAATTTCAAATAGTTTCCCCTTTTAAACCTACGGGCGACCAACCTGAAGCAATTGAATCGTTAGTCAAAGGCATTAATACGGCGAGGAAACACCAAGTTTTGCTTGGGGCGACAGGAACTGGTAAGACGTTTACAATTGCAAACGTCATTGAACAAACGCAAAAACCAACACTAATATTAGTGCATAATAAAACACTTGCGGGTCAGCTTTATGCTGAATTTAAGTCGCTTTTCCCCCATAACCGTGTTGAATATTTTGTTTCGAACTTTGATTATTATCAACCGGAGGCTTACGTTCCCCGTAAAGACATGTATATTGAAAAAGAAGCGGTGCAAAACGAAGAAATAGAAATGCTTCGTGCGTCGGCAATAACAAGTATTTTAGAACGAAACGACACGATTATTGTCGCTAGTGTCGCCTCGATTTATGGTCTTTCGGAACCAGATGAATTTCGCAAACTTTCTTTTAATATTAAGCTAGGTGAAGTAATTAATCTAAGGGCTTTTTTAACGAAATTAGTGGATGCGCAATATGTCCGCAATGATTTTATGTTAAAACCAGGCACATTTCGGATGCGCGGCGATGTTATTGAAATTATGCCGCCAACTAGTGATGAATATTATATTCAACTTGACACCTTTGATAATGAAATTACAATGATTCGTGAGCTTGATACATTAACGGGCGAAGTACGGAAGACACTTCAAAGTTATCCGGTTTATCCCGCATACGCGTTTGCGTCTTCGCGCGAGCGTATTAATGCAATCATTCCTGAAATCTTACGCGACTTAGCCACACGGCTTGAATATTTTAAAAATGAAGGCAAAAACTTGGAAGCGGAACGGCTTGAATTCCGGACGCGCCAAGATGTCGACTCACTGCAAGAATTTGGCATTTGTCCCGGCATTGAAAACTATGCACGCTACATTGATCGCCGTGCCGAAAACGAACAACCGTACACATTAATGGATTATTTCCCTGATGACTTCCTTCTTGTTGTGGATGAAAGCCATGTAACGTTACCACAAGTTCGTGGTATGTATAATGGTGACCGTTCACGCAAACTTAATTTAGTTGATTACGGTTTTCGTTTACCGAGCGCGCTTGATAATCGCCCCCTACGTTTTCCTGAGTTTGAAGCACTAATTAATCAAGTAATTTACACATCAGCGACACCAGGGGACTACGAGCTAGAAAAAGTTGAACATAAAGTAGTTGAGCAAATTATTCGTCCGACCGGTTTAGTTGATCCAACTATTGAAGTTCGGCCAAGTAACGGGCAAATACTTGATTTAATGGCGGAATTAGATAATGTAATTAGCCGTGGTCAACGCGCAATGGTCGTGACGCTTACAATTAAAATGGCTGAGGATTTATCAGCGTATTTAAAAGAACGCGATTACAAAGTTGTTTATTTACATACCGAAACAAAAACACTTGAGCGCAGTCAAATAATTTATGATTTACGTAAAGGAAAATACGATGTGCTTGTTGGCATTAACTTGCTGCGCGAAGGGTTAGACATTCCTGAGGTATCACTTATGGCAATTATGGACGCGGATAAAGAAGGGTTCTTGCGTAGTGAGCGTTCGCTTATTCAAATTGTTGGGCGCGCTAGCCGTAATGTCGATGGACGAGTGATAATGTATGCAAACAAAATGACGCGTTCGATGGAAAACGCAATTAATGAGACAAATAGGCGTCGGAACATTCAAATTAATTATAATGAAATGCACGGCATCGTTCCCACAACAATTGCCAAGCCGCTTGGTGAACCACTCCATAACTTTGGTGCCGAGAAGCTTGAAAGTAAATTATATGACGGCAAGATGAGTAAAAAGCAACTGGATCTCTATAAAAAAGAGTTACGGGCAAAAATGCATGCTGCTGCAAAGGCATATGACTTTGAAAAAGCAATTGAATTACGCGAAATACTTTTCGAACTTGAAGATTACGGAAAACATTAAATTACACAAAAAAACTATAATTGTTTATTAAACAATTCAT
>CAZWRR010000002.1:0-31523 GCA_964635805.1 uncultured Staphylococcaceae bacterium | reverse complement strand
ACGGGTGGCCATGCGACGGCAATCATGAAGTAAAAGACGATCATACTAATAAGATAAATCGGAACAAAATATTTTAAAACATGGCGCGGATCGGCGTAAATTTTTTCGTTATTCATACGTTACTAATTAAAAGCGAAAAATCGGTAAAACGACCGCGCATATTGCTTATTTCGTCGCGCAATAATTTTTCCGCTTTCTTTTCCTCCTTTTTATCTTTCGTAAACTCGCTTACAATTACTGTACGAGTTACTTCATATAGTTTAAAGTAAAGCGTTAATAAATATTGTTCAAATGTAATCAAACTTTGGAAATGCTCTTCGCTAATTAAGTATTCATGGACGAAAAGCGAGGCAAAGGCGTAATGGGCGTGATATTCTTGTAAATTAACGAGTGCAAGTAATGTTTTTAATGAAAACTCTTGTTCTTTTATAAGACTCCCCGCCCAGCCGAAGCGCTCAGCGGTAAAGTAGGGGATACTTTTATTGCTCGCGTGCTTTTGTGTTTCCTTGCTTTTTTCCCGTAACGTTTGTTCGTCGCTTTTTATAAGACGAGCATGCATTAAAGCGAGTTCGCGGCGCACTTTATAGCGGCCGGTAAGCTCAGGGTGGCGTGCAAGAAGTAGCAGTGTTGTCGTTGTTTCTAAAAGACTTCGCCACACGATTAATGCATCGTTATAAAGTTCACGTTCTAATAGTAGTAGACCAGCAATTTTTTGATCGTAATATCGTTTTGTAATATCTAGTAAAAGTTGTTGTTCACGGGTTAAACTAGCGCGATCAACGATTTGTAGCGCTTGCGTGCGCGCGTGTATTATGTTTTGGAACCGGGCAACACGCGGATTAAAGTTACCAGGACGGGCAAACGGGTTATCGGGGTCATGGTATAAAAGCGTTGATTCAAGTGTATCTTTTGCTAATGCAATAATGTAAGTATCGTGATTAAAATACGTCTTTTTAAGCGATAAAGTCGCACTTTTCATCCGTTCATTATGGCGATTTATTACGAGTTCTGCAAACGTTTTAAGCGTAATGTTAAGTGGTCGCAATTCGTCTTTTTGTGCGCGATATATCGCTTGTAAATGGTCGCGAAAATAGTCGATTTTTTGTTTCGTATTCGGACATATATGTTGGTCGTCGCGCAGCATTTCGCTGATTACTTTTTGCGACAATTTTTCGTTTGCCAAAGCCGTTATTTCCTTTTCATTTTTACTTAAATTAACGAACATCATTAATTTCACTTTTATTATATCAATTTTGGCGTTTTTTTTCTTTTTATATGTTAATATAAACTAAGTAGTAAAGGAGATTTTTTTGTGAGTTTATTTACGATATTACCATCAAATTTATTTTCGATATTAGCTAGTAAAAATAAAGTGATTTACGCCGAGGCGTTGTTAGTGCTCCAAAAGACACTCGAAAACAACGAACTATTAATCCGGCGCAGCGATTTCGTCCGCACGTTAAAGGACAAGTACAGTGACTTAATTTTACAAGTCGATTTATCGGAAGATGAAAATGAAGACTTGACGACACAAGACTTTAGCGATAAAGCAAGTTTTGTTGTTCGCCGCCTCGAAGAAACGGGATGGATTGATGTCGAAGTAAGTCAAGAAAACTTTGAAGAATATATCGCCTTACCAAGTTATACGATTAGCTTTCTTACGCTTTTTAGTGATTTAATTACGGACAACAGTGCTGAATACGTTTCGCTCGTCCATGCGACGTATACGGAATTGAAACAAGAAGACGAAGCACGTGACGAATTTATGTACGCCACGCTTGTGCGCGCCTTTGAAAACACGAAAAAGTTACGCACCGAGTTAATTACACTTGCGCATAGCATTCGTATTTTCCAAAACCGACTGGGCAAAGTATTTTCAACAAACAACATTCTTGAAGATTATTTCGACTTATACAAAACCCGTGTAAGCGACCGTTACTATCATCCACTTAAAACGTTTGATAGCGTCGCCAAATTTAAACGACCAATTATGCAAATATTGCAAAAGTGGTTGTATGACGAAGAAGTGCGCAAAACGCTGACAACGCAAGCGCTCATGTGGACGCGGGCGAAAGATGCACAAGCAGCAGAACAAGATATTATTAGTAAAATTAACTTTATTAGTGATATGTATGAGCAACTTAGCACAACGATCGCGCAAATTGACCAAAAGCACCAACAATATACGAAAGCAAGTGCAAACAAGATTTTATATTTAACGAATACAGATAAAACAATTAAAGGTCATCTGGATTATATTTTTAAAGTGTATGCCGAAAAACTTAGTACGGGCGACAGTGTTACACCGCTTTTAAATACACTGCAAGAAACATTTACGTTCGTACCCCAAGGGTCCATTACCCCCGAATCAATTACGTTACCGATCGTGCGCCAACTTCGTGATGAAAGCGCGCCGCTCTCACTTAGCGAATTCGCGTTTGCAGGCGACGCACTTATGGAAGGCTTTTTAGAAGACGCACGTAATCAGTTTTCCACCGACCGTGTGTTTGATTTTATGGATATTGCGTTTGAAGATGAAAGTGAAGTACATATTGGTGAAATATCACTTCCAAACTTTGACGCCTTTATTTTACTCATTTTAGCAACGATTGAAACTGGCAGTGACGAATGTTTTTATACAATCGAGCAAGAGCCAGGTCACGTCGTAAATTACGGTTACAGAATGCCGAATTTACGGTTTATTAGAAAGGAACTTGAAGCATAATGTTTATTGAAGAATATGCAAAATTAAGTCGCGCTGATAAAGACGAATTTGCGCGGGTTGTTAATTATTTATTACGCACAAGCTTTGTTGTCCGTGATCAATACGACCGTCGCGAAAAGATTATTAAAATTAATCCAACGTACCGCTTTATTGAACGCCACTTTGATTTAATTAATGACTATCTCGATATTAGCGGTTGGCAAGTTGATAAAGACTTCATGCTTGGCGTCTTTAGTTTACAAAATACGTACACGCACAATCGCCTCCGGTTTGACCGTGAAACGTCACTTATTTTATTTGCGCTCCGGCTCATTTATGAAACGGAGAAAAGTGAAGGGGGTCACGCAAGTAGCGCCGTCTACTTAACGACACCACTCGTGCTTAAAGTAATGTATGAACGCGGCATTATTATTCCCGGCAAACGGCTTAATGGTCGCCTCATTGGTCGCAGTTTAAAAGAAATCGCCCAACATAACATCATTACGCGCGTAAGCGGATCATGGGACGAAGGCAACGTGAACTTTTATTTGCTCCCCAGCATTACATTTGCAGTTGATAACGACAAAATCGTTGCGATTAGCGAAGCGCTTGAAAAACTTGCGGAGCGCGAACAAGGTGGAGGAGAAGCGTTATGAAAATATTAAAAACCGTTAAAATTACGAACTGGCATTATTTTTGGAACGAAAAGTTTAATATCGAACCAATCGTCTTCTTAACTGGCGTTAACGCTAGTGGGAAGTCAACACTCATTGACGCGATGCAAGTCGTCCTCCTTGGGGACACATCAAACCGCTTTTTCAATAAAGCCGCGGCTGAAAAATCAAACCGTACACTTAAAGGTTATTTACGCGGTGAAATCGGCGACACGCTTGATGGTGGTTTCCATTATTTACGTGATGGCCGTTTTACGTCGTATATCGCCCTTGAGTTTTATGACGACGTAAAAGCAACACACTTCGTACTTGGCGCCGTCTTTGATGTTTATCCTGATGGCGGCCATGACCACCGCTTTTTCGTGCTCGAAGACAAGATGCCCGAAAACGACTTTATTGTCGACGACATCCCGATGGAATACAAAGACTTAGCGAAGTTTTTCCAAGAACACTATCCGCACAAATATAAGTTCTTTGATTCAAACCGCGAATACCGCGAAGAACTTAAACGTCAACTTGGTAATTTAAAAGATAAATATTTTTCATTACTTAAAAAAGCAGTAAGCTTTACGCCAATTACGGATATTACGACGTTTATTACTGAATACGTCACCGAATCACAAACGGGCATCGATATTGAACCGATGCAAGAAAATATTTTTCAATACAAAAAGCTTGAAGACGAAGCGCTTGTGATGCGCCACAAAATCGAGCGACTAGAACGCATTGAAACGACATTCAATCTTTTTAAAGAAAACGAACGGGAACTCCAAGTTGCCGAGTACGTACTCAAAAAATCAACGCATCAAAACGATATAAATCGGCTCGCCTCTTACGTTAAACAACTTGAAAGTAGTAAACGGCGACTTGTCGATATTGAAAGCGAACTTGCTGATCTTGATGTAAACATTGCCGAACTTAACCGCCGCAAAGTTAAACTTATTCAAGATAACGCTGCTAGCGACACGTATCGCATTACGGAAGAATTAACCGAACTTAAAGCGAGTACTAACGAAAAAATTGCCGCGCTCCAAAATAGCACAATGGTGCTGCGGATGAATATTGAACGCTACGTGCAAAATTCAACTGAACTCGCAACAGCGATTATTGAACTCGCAACGCCAAGTGTTATTAGCGTCTTACCAAGCGACACGCGTTACGAAATCGAAACGCTCGTACGTGCTTCGCAAGATGTGCTTGTTGAAAACAAAACCGTAAGCGAAGTACTAAGCCGCGATTTAAATAGTTTAACTGAAAGCATTTTAACTGCTTGGCGCGATAAACTCGGCCGCTTTAAACAAGTGCTTGGTGGTATTAGCTTAACGCTTAACCGCTTACTTCGTCGCGCTGAGGAAGAAGAAGTGCTCTTAAAACAGCAAGAAATTGATATGCGTAGTGGCGGCAAGCCTTACGACTTTAACTTACTCCAAGTACGGAACGCTGTCCAAGCAAAACTAAGTGCACGTCACGGCCGGAAAGTTGAAGTATTTATTTTTGCTGATTTAATCGATATTAAAACACCAAAATGGGTGAACGCTGTCGAAGGCTATTTAGGCGGACAACGGTTTAACTTACTAGTTGACGACGAGTACTTTATGGAAGCATACGGCTACTTAAAAGAAGTGCTTGCTGAACGTAATTTCTACGGGACAACACTCGTTGATACTGCGCGTATTTTAGAACGAGGTTACGAAGCAGAAAGCGGCTCACTTGCGGAAGAAATCGTTACCGATCATTACGGCGCTGAAGCGTATACAAACTTATTGCTCGGCCGGCTTAAAAAATGTAGCACTCCCGAAGAAGCACGGGCGAGTGGTAACGGCATTACGCCGGAAACTGACCTCTACCGTAACTTCACATTTGGACGCATTAACCCGCGCACATATGAACGGAAGTTTATTGGTCGCCAAGTTGGCGAAGCGGATATAAACGCGAAAAAAGCCGAAATTAGCGCGCACCGCAGCGTTGTTGCGTTTTACCGCGAACTTGAAGCGTACGTTGCGATGAGTTTAGACTTCGAAATTTTAAACACGAATGAAATCTACGTAATTAGCGGCCAAATTAAAGAGCTGCATGAATTACCGGGCTTACAAAACACACTCGCCTACGTTAGTGATGAACTAGGTAAACACGACTTAACGCTACTTGAAGGCATTCAACGGCGCATTAGTTTAGTTGATGAAGACTTAAAGTCATTGGAAAACCAACGGTTAAGTTTAGTTGAAGAGCGCGGGAACATTAACTCACAAATGCGCGGTCTTAGCGAAGAGCGGATTCCGGAAACACAAGCGCTCATTAACGAATGGGAAAAAGAAGTAAACGAAACGTTTGATGCTTTCTTTATTGTTGACGTTGCCGAACCGCATTTCCAAAGCTTAATTGCCGCGGATAAAACGCCGCTCGACATTAATAGCGAATACCGACAAATATTTACGAAACTGCAATATTTACAAGATAACGCCTTTAGTGAACTTGTGAAGTTACGGAAAGCGTATGTGTTTGATTACCGTTTAAGTTACGACGTAAATGAAAAACATAACGACGTCTATAACGACGAACTTAACGAAATGCGCGAAGTACGCTTACCCGAATACCAAGTTAAAATTCATGACGCTTACCAAAAGGCTGTAAAACAATTTAAAGACGACTTCATTAGCACACTTAGGAACGCAATTGAAACAGTCGAAGACCAATTAAGCGAACTTAACATTGCGCTAAGTACGTCAACGTTTGGTGATGATAGTTACCAATTTACGGTCCGGCCAAGTAGCGAAAACAAACCGTATTACGATATGATAAAAGACGATTTACTACTACAAGTAACCGACGACGACAGTGCGTTCTTTGCGAAGTACGACGACGTTATGAAAAACTTATTCGCACAAATTGTAATGGCCGGAAGTGGCGATAAAGACGCTGCGCTTGCCGCAAACGTCGAGAAATTCACCGATTATCGTAACTACTTAGAATTTGACTTAATCGTTAAAGATAAAGAAGGACGCGAACAACGGCTATCGCGCATGCTGCGGAAAAAATCAGGTGGGGAAACCCAAACACCGTTTTACATTAGTGTGCTCGCAAGCTTTGCTTACCTCTACCGCGTTAACGAACCGGGTGAACTTAGTAATAGCGCCCGCATCATTATTTTTGACGAAGCATTTAGCAAAATGGATAGTGGTCGGATTAAAGAATCAATTCGTCTCCTCCGTCGTTTTGGGCTCCAAGCAATTGTGAGTGCGCCAAGCGACAAAATTGGTGACATTACACCGTTAGTCGACGAAACGCTCGTTGTTTTACGTGACAAACGCGCAAGCCACGTCCAATTATTTGCAAAAGAAGATTTATTAACATAAACAAAAACATATGAATAACGAAACAATTAACCGCTATAGTGCTTATCACAAGGAATTAAGCATGAAGTATAAAGTCGTGCTGCTTTTTAGCCTCGTCTTTTACTTTATTTTGCTTTCTACACTTACGGCGCTCCATATTTGGGCTGGCCTTAATTTACGCACACCGCTTTATGTCCCCCTTAGTATTGGCGGCGCCTTTTTTGTGCTTGCACTTTTAATTGTTATTATTCTTCGTGTACTACACCGGATTTTTGAACGCAAACTCATCGTCCGCTTTTACAAAGAAGCGCAAAGTCTTGGGTTTGTGCTTGAGCGGATCAAGACGAAAAAAACGGCGTATAACTACAGTGAACTATTTACAGAAGCGGGGTTAAATTACGCGGAAGAGTTTACGAAAGTCGCTGGGTATGAACTTGGTAAACAGCAGCTTTACGTCTTATTCTTTTATAGCGCCAAAAACATTCGTGCGGTTCTCCATTTACCCGAGCGCCAACAAAAGTATTACTACCAAATTAATAATACGAACACGGCCCCGCCGCACAAGTTTCGCGAACAACCGTTACTTAAACTGCATTTTGTGCACGAACTTGCCCTTAATTATTACGCATCAAGTAATGACACTGATGTGAAAATATATTTACGCAAAGTATTGGAAAAGCGGTTCGCGCGTCTTTACGCTGCTTACGCTAAACCGCTAATCTATACCGCCTTTCCTGATCATGAGTTTTTAGATATTTTGGAAGCGTTTGAACTTTGCGAAATTAAACTTAATGAACCGTTAACAAACGAACAAATAGCGACGAGATTTGCAACGCTTTTTAGTATTCAAAAGCTCGTCCATATTATGTTAGAAAAGAGGGAACCATGGCGAAAAAATTAGTCGCACTTATTTTAGCAGGCGGCAAAGGGACACGACTTTATGAGCTGACGTCAAAAGATGCAAAACCGGCGGTCCACTTTGGCGGTAAATACCGTATTATTGATTATCCGCTTAGTAACTGCGCGCATTCCGGCATTAACACTGTCGGTGTTGTGACGCAGTATGAATCAATTAACTTAAGTAAATATATCGGCAACGGCGAAAAATGGGGGCTTAACGGCGTACGCAGTACGACCGTCAACTTACCACCGCGGCAAACCGAAGAAGGCAGCAATTGGTTTTTAGGCACTGCTGACGCTGTTTACCGCAATCTTGAGTTTTTAGAAAGTCATGATCCTGAATACGTCCTTATTTTAAGTGGTGATCATATTTATAAAATGGATTACGACAAAATGCTTGAAACACATATTGAAAAAGAAGCAGACTTAACAATTGCCGTTCTTAACGTTACATACGAAGAAGCAAAACGCTTCGGGATTATGAGTGTTAATGATGATGACTATATTACAAAGTTTAGTGAAAAACCGGCAAAACCCGAGTCAACACTTGCAAGTATGGGCATTTACATCTTTACGTATGATGTGCTGAAGAAAGCACTAATAGCAGACGCGCAAGATAAAGATAGCGACAAAGACTTCGGCAAAAACATTATTCCGGCGTTGCTTGCCCAAAAGAAAAAACTTGCTGTCCACCGCTTTAGTGGCTATTGGAAAGACGTTGGCACGATTGATTCACTGTGGGAAGCGAATATGGACTTAATTAAGTTAAGTAACGAAGAAGTAAATGGCGCGGATAATTTCCGCCTCTTTAGCGAAGACACAAATAGCGTACCGCAGTACGTTGGTAAAAACGCGAGTGTTAAAAATAGTATTGTTAACCAAGGCGCAATTATTTTAGGTCACGTCGCTAATAGTGTGATTAGTAACGAAGTTATCGTTGGTCAAGGTGCAAAAATTACGAATAGTGTAATTATGCCCCATGTCACAATTGGCAAAGATGTTGTAATTAATAACGCGATTGTTATTAATGATTTAGAAATAGAAGACGGACGCACAATTAATGAAAATAGCGATAAAATTGTGCTTGTCCATAAATAGGAGGTTGCCATGAAAGTACTCGCATTTTTAAATTTGCACCATTCACCAGGTCTTGGTGCACTCACGAAAAACCGCAATAGCGCGACCGTTAGTTTTTTAGGGCGTTACGCCTTAATGGACTTTATGCTTAGCAACTTTAGTAACTCCGGTATTGACCGCATCGGTATTTTAGTCGACACTCATCCACAAAGTGTTTTAAAACATTTAGGGAGCCGTAATATTTTTAATTTAAATACAAAAATTGGCTTTGGAATGGTTGCCTATAACGAAAGCGCAAGTCGCTATGGCCCGCGCTACAACACTGATATTGCCAATATCGTCGCTCACAACCATTTACTTAAACAAAACGATCCCGATGTTATCGTTGTCGCCCCCGCTTACTTTATTATGTCGCTTGATTTACACAAAGTAATTAACGCACATAAAAAAAATCACGCCGACATTACCGCTGTGTATCACCGCGCTAGTAATGCGAAAGAACATTTTATTGGCCGCGGCATCGTTGAAGTTGATGAAGAAAATTACATCACAAGTTATACGCGCAATAAAGGTGAAGAAAACGATCGTATTATTTCGACGGAAGTATTCGTTATTTCTCGTAAAGTGTTTGAAGATTTACTCGTCGAAGCACAGGCGCTTAGCCCGTTTTATACACTAAGCGACATCGTTGCAAGTCGCATTAATCGTGGCGCTCGTGTGCACGGCTATGAATACGTTGGTTACGTTCGTTCGATTGATAGTTACGCAAAGTATTTAGAATACAGCTTTGATTTATTAAATTACACGATTCGTAAACAGCTTTTCTTAGAAGATTGGCCAATTTACACAGTTACGCACGATACGCCCCCGGCGAAGTATGGGGTAAAGGCTAACGTTAAAAACAGTTTCGTCGCTAACGGTGCCCAAATTGATGGCCGCGTTAAAAATGCGATTATTTCGCGTAACGTTGTCGTCGAAGCAGGGGCAGTTGTCGAAAACGCGATTATTTTCAATGGCTCGGTTATTCATAAAGGCCAAGTCGTTAAACATGCACTACTTGATAAAGATGTCGAAGTTCGGCTTGCTGGTCTAGTTAGCGGGACAGCTGATGACATTTTATACATTAAGAAAGGGGACAAAGTATAATGCGAATATTAATGGTTGCAAGTGAAAGCGCACCGCTAGCAAAAACAGGTGGCTTAGCTGATGTTGTTTACTCTCTTAGTAAAGAACTTTCGGTCTTAGGCGAAGAAGTAAGCGTCGTGATGCCGTTTTACGGCGCGATGAACGTCGATATCGGCAGCGAAATACGGCTTGTTGGTAACGTTCAAGTCCAGCTTAGCTGGCGGCTCCAAAACGCGAAAATTTATAAAACGTTTGTCGACGGCATTACGTTTTATTTAATTGAAAACGAATATTATTTTGGGCGGGATGGCTATTACGGTTATAACGATGACACCGAACGGTTTGCGTTTTTCACCATTGCTGTGCGCAATATGATTGTTGTCCTAAAACTGCGGCCGGATATTATTCATGTCCACGATTACCACGCCGGGATGCTCCCTGCGCTTATTAAAATTCAAAACAAGAAAAACGCCCAGTTCCGGCGCATGAAATATATTGTTACGATCCATAACCCTGCGTTCCAAGGCGAGTTTGGCCCAGAATTACTGGAAGACTTTTACGACATTCGCAAAAGTTATTATGATGATGGGACGCTGCGTTACCGCGATTTAGTTAATCCGCTTAAAGCTGCGATTGTGTACGCTGATAAAATTAATACAGTAAGCCCGACACATGCGAAAGAACTTTTAACGCCCGAAGGCTCGAAAGGACTTGACGGCATTATAAAACTTCGTGAAAACGACTTCAGCGGTATTTTAAACGGTATCGACTACGATGAATTTAATCCTGAAACCGATCTACATATCCCACATTTATTTTCCTTAAAAAGTATTGCAAATAAAAAGCGGAACAAAGAAGCGCTTTTAAATGAGTTCAATTTAAGTGCCGCAACAAACGAACCGCTTTTTGCGATGGTAAGTCGGCTTACATGGCAAAAAGGGATGGATTTAATGCTAGCTGGGGCGCGCGATGTACTTAACAAAGGCGCCCGCATTATCGTTCTTGGCAGCGGTGAATATGGTTACGAACAAGCACTGGAACAATTACGCCGTGATTTCCCGGAGCAAGTTGGTATTTACATTGGGTACAACAATAGTCTTGCTCACCGGATATACGCTGCAAGCGATTTCTTTATTATGCCAAGCTTATTTGAACCGTGTGGTATCGGCCAAATGATCGCCCAACGTTACGGCACACTGCCAATTGTGCGGGCGACTGGCGGACTTAAAGACACGATTATAAGTTACGACGGCGGTAATAGTGATGTTGCCGACGGGTTTTCGTTTGATAACTATGACGAATACTGGATGAAACTGACGATGAATTATGCATTTGACACGTATCAAGATCAAAAAGCGATGGATAAACTTGTCCATAACGCGATGACGAAAAACAATCATTGGCGCGAAGCAGCGAAAAAATATTTAGCGCTTTACAAAACAGCAACAGCGCCAAAAGTTGCCTAAATCTTTATTTTATATTAAAATAAACACGTTAGAAGCAGAATAAGTAACACGCGTTACGTCTCACCTGCAATAGTTCTAACCGTTACTTGCGTTAAAAGTACAATAAGTAAAAAATTAAGGTGGTACCGCGGACATCCGCCCTTAGGTAGCACCTTTTATTTATTTAAAGGAGGAAATATGAGTTACGACTTTACGAATATTGAAAAAAAATGGCAGACGTTTTGGGAAAAAAACCAAACGTTTAAAACTGATGTCTATGACTTTAGTAAACCAAAATATTACGTTTTAGATATGTTCCCATATCCCTCCGGTGACGGACTTCATGTTGGCCACGTCTTAGGTTACACTGCAACAGATATCGTTGCCCGCTACAAACGAATGCAAGGCTACAACGTTCTTCATCCAATTGGTTACGATTCGTTTGGCCTCCCGGCGGAGCAATACGCGATTCGCACAAATAATCATCCGGCGACATTTACAAACGAAAATATCGCCGTGTTTCGCTCGCAACTAAAACGCATGGGTTTTAGTTATGATTACAGTAAAGAAATTGCGACAAGCGAACCGTCGTACTACAAATGGACACAATGGATTTTTACGAAGCTTTATGAACACGACTTAGCTTACGTTGATTATATCCCCGTTAACTTTTGTCCGGCGCTTGGCACCGTGCTTGCTAACGAAGAAGTAATTGACGGCAAAAGTGAAGTAGGCGGCTTCCCGGTAATTCGTAAACCGATGCGGCAATGGCTTTTAAAAATTACGAATTACGCCGAAAAACTTTTAGAAGAGCTTGATAAACTTGACTGGCCGACATCAACGCGCGAAATGCAGCGCAATTGGATTGGCAAAAGTGAAGGCGCAGTTATTACGTTTAAAGTTAGTGACACAAACTTCTCATTTGATGTTTTCACAACGCGTGCAGATACGCTTTTTGGGGCAACGTACGCTACGCTTGCCCCTGAACATCCGCTTGTGGCAAAAATTACAACAAAAGCCCAAAAACGACTTATTGAAAAATATGTTGACGAAGTCGCGCATAAAAGCGATTTAGAACGGACGGAGTTAAACAAAGAAAAAACGGGAGTGTGGACAGGTGCATACGCGCTTAACCCCGTAAATAACATGTTAATCCCGATATATATCGCTGACTACGTTTTATTAAGTTACGGTGAAGGTGCGGTGATGGCGGTGCCGGCGCATGACGAACGCGATTATGAATTTGCAAAAAAACATCATTTACCAATTAAGCAAGTGCTTGAAGGCGATATAAGTACAGGCGCTTTGACAAGTGACGCACCCCATATTAATAGCGACTTTATTAACGGGCTTTACATAAAAGAAGCAAGCGCGAAAGTTGTTGAAGTTTTAGCAAAACAAAACAGTGCACGCGTGGCGATTAATTATAAATTACGCGATTGGCTGTTTTCCCGTCAGCGCTATTGGGGTGAACCAATTCCGATTGTGCTTGATGAAGCAACAAAGGAAATGCACGTTTTAGATGAAAAAGAACTTCCGCTTGAGTTACCAGCATTAGCGGAGTATAAACCAAGTGGCACCGGTGAATCACCGCTTGCATTAGCGACTGATTGGTTGCATGTTGAAAAAGACGGTAAAGCAATGCGCCGCGAAACGAACACGATGCCGCAGTGGGCGGGTAGTTGCTGGTATTACATGCGCTATCTTGATCCGCATAACGAGGCGATGTTTGCGGACAAAAAGCTACTCGAACATTGGTTACCAGTCGATCTTTATATCGGTGGGGCGGAACATGCGGTCTTACATTTACTCTACGCACGGTTTTGGCACCGTTTCCTTTATGATATCGGTGAAGTACCAACAAAAGAACCGTTTCAAAAACTATTCCATCAAGGGATGATTTTAGGTGAAAACGGCGAGAAAATGTCAAAATCACGTGGTAATGTTGTTAACCCTGATCAAATTATTGCCGAGTACGGTGTTGATAGTTTACGGCTTTATGAAATGTTTATGGGTCCGCTTGAAGCAAGTTTACCGTGGTCAAATACGGGTCTTGATGGGGCGCTCCGGTTTTTACGGCGTGTCGCCCGCATTGCCACTAGTGAGTTTGAAGGCAGTCTTGTTGACACAAATGACGGCGCGCTTGATTACGTCTATCATTACACTGTTAAAAAAGTTAGTGAAGACTTTGAAAAACTTGCGTTTAACACCGCAATTGCGCAACTTATGACGTTTGTAAATGAAATGTACAAAGTTAAAACAATTTATAAACCGTATTTTATTAACTTCATTAAACTACTTTACCCAATTGCCCCCCATTTAGGCGAAGAGCTGTATAGTAAGTTTAGTGAAAAATCGACAATAACGTACGCACCGTGGCCCACGTATGACCCGCTTAAAATCGTTAAAGACGAAATTGAAATGGCGGTGCAAGTTAATGGCCGCCTCCGTTTTACTGTTATTGTTAGCAAAGATATAACTAAAGAAGCGCTTGAACAAGTTGTGCTAAACGACGAACGACTAATGCGCTATACGGAAGGACACGAAATAATTCGTAAAATTATTGTTCCTGGACGTATTGTAAATATCGTTGTGAAAGGAAAGTAGCAATGCACATCACGGTTGATATTGGTAACACATTTATTAGTGTTGCGCTTAGTAAGAAGCAAGAGATACTGCACGTTTTTAACCTTGCAACGGCGCCCCGGCGCACGGGCGCGCATTACGCGCGCGTACTTAAACGTAATGTAAACGTGAAAATAACAGAAGATGTTACAAGCATTGCTTTAGCAAGCGTTGTACCAACCTTAACGGTGCGCTTCGCTAAAATACTTAAGCGACTTTATAAAGTTACGCCGCTTGTTGTAAACTATGACACCCCGCTTGCCATAAAGCTTCAAGTTGATGATCCTCAGGAAGTTGGCGCGGATATTATCGTTGCCGCGCTTGCAACGAAAAGTAAATATCAAGTGCCCGCGGTTGTCGTTGATTTAGGCACAGCAAACAAATATATTTATGTTGATGAAAATGGTGATTTTGCGGGTGTTGTGATTAAAAGTGGTGTTGAACTTAGTTTTAGTGCGCTCACAAATAATGCCGCAAAACTACGCGGTTTTACGTTTGTTACCCCAAACAAAGTAATCGGCACGAACACAATTGATGCGTTAAGTAGCGGTGTGGTTTACGGCACAAGCGCCGAAATTACAAGTATCGTTGCGCTTATTGAAAAAGAAGTTGACAAAAAGTGTCAAGTAATTATTACCGGCGGCAGTTTAAATGTTGTCACAAACGTTTTACCAAAAACATTTATCCAAGCACCAAATTTAATTCATGAAGGATTACTAACACTTTTAGTAAAGGAGTAAACAATGGATTTTGCAAATTTAACAAAAAAATACAATGATGAAGCAGTACAATCACTGCAAAACTTTATACGGGTAAAGTCGGTGTATGATGCGGCTAGTGTAAGCAAGGAGCATCCTTACGGAAGAGACGTGACAAATGCCCTTAATTTTATTAGCGCTCTAGCTAAAAGCGATAATTTTACGGTTAAAAATATTGATAACCGCGTTGTGGAAATAAGTTATGGTGATATTCAAAAAAATAACATCGCTGTATTTGCCCATGCTGACGTCGTGCCCGCGACGGGCGTGTGGGAACATCCACCCTTTGACGGTGTAATTAAAGATGGATATATGTATGGCCGCGGCACAACCGATGACAAAGGACCCGCGCTTGCTGCTTATTACGCCCTTTTAGCACTGCGCGAAGCAAACGTTATTAAAGGGTACAGCGTGCGGCTTGTTATTGGTGGCGATGAAGAGCGAGGTAGTAGCTGTATGAAGTATTACTTTAATGAAGCTAACGCCCCAGCCCCGCGTTACGGGTTTACGCCTGATGCATGGTTTCCGCTAATTTACGCTGAAAAAGGGATCGTTAACTACGTTGCTAACGCTAAACTTAATTTGCACCCACTCGTTAGTATGCAAGGGGGCGAAGCCGCTAATAGTGTACTTGACAAATTAGTTGTAAAAACAGTGCTTGACGAAAAGTTTCTTACCTACTTAACACAAGAAGGCCTAAAATTTACCGTAGATAAAGAAGCAGAGCTCATGACACTAACAGTGCACGGCCAAAGTGCGCACGGCAGTACGCCAGAACTTGGTGTTAATGCCGGTATTTTATTTTTAAACTATTTCGCTGCCTTTTATGAAAACGAAGACGCACGTAAAATTGCTTATTATTATAGCGATGTAAATGGTCGCAATTTAAATGTGTACGCAAACACAAAACTTGTTGGGATTACGACGTTTAATGTTGGTTTACTAAGTTACAGTGAAAACAAACTTAGTTTAACTGTTAATTTCCGCTTCCCGGAAACGATTGATGCAAAAAAAGCGCTGCGTGATATTCAAGCGTTAACGGCAATGGATATTAAAAGCGAACGTATTAGTGAAGTTTTACTTTTTGATCCAAATAGTCCGTTTATTAAAGTATTAATGCAAGCTTATCAAGACGCTACAAACGACTTAACGAGTAAACCACGCGCAATCGGTGGGGGAACATACGCCAAAGAATGCCCAAACACTGTTGCTTTCGGGGGTTCGTTTAGTGGGCGTGACGGTAATATTCATGCACCAAACGAATATTTACTACTTAGTGATTTCACCGAAGCAATGGCGATATATGCACGCGCCATCCATTACTTAGGAACGAAATTATAATATGCGTGTACGTCATAAACCGTGGGCACTTCCGTATTTAGAACAAAGCGACTTAGCGCTTGTTTATAACAATGAGACTCCTTTTGTTTTTGACGTAAAGCACGATCATATTTGGTTAGAAGTAGGTGTTGGTAAAGGCGCCTTCTTTGTCGAAATGGCGCGCAAACATCCCGATATTTATTTTGTGGGGATTGAGTTAAATAGCAACATTGCCGCGCTTGCTTTGCAAAAACTTGAAGCGGCAGCGCTCCAAAACGCTGTGCTTATTGTCGGCAACGCTCTTGAAGTGCTGCCCCATTTTAACAAAGCGGTATTCGCGCGTATTATTTTAAATCATAGCGACCCGTGGCCAAAGAAACGCCATGCGAAACGGCGCTTAAGTTTCCCCCGCTTTTTAAAAGAGTATCACCGTGTTTTGCACGATGATGGTTATATCATCTTTAAAACCGATAACGATGACTTTGCCGACTACACTGCCGAAATGCTTCGCACTAATAAGTTTAAAATAAACTTGTTTAATAAAGATTATGACGGCACGTTAAACTACGACACAATTACCGAATACGAACAAAACTTTCGCAATGAAGGTGTAACGATAAATTTAATTAAAGCAGTAAAGGAGTAAGACGATGTTAACAAAAGAAATGCTAAAACGACTTGAGGAAGTAACGCAGCTTGATGCGATTCCCGGCCACGAAAACTTTGTAATGAAATATTTACAAGCCGAATTTTCACGCTTTGGTTACGAACTAGTAACTGACAACTTAGGCAGTCTTTTTGCGCTTAAGCAGAGTAAACAAAAGAACGCAAAACGCGTCATGGTTGCAAGCCACGCAGATGAAGTTGGTTTAAGCGTTAGTGAAATACGCAAGGACGGTTTACTTAAAGTTAGTGCACGCGGCGGTATTGACCCGCTTACACTACTTGCGCAACGGATGCGTCTTACAACACGAAGTAACGACGTGCTTTACGGCGCAGTTGACGCGCTTGCTCCCCATTTAAGTGGCAGCAACAATGTAAAAATTGCTAATTTAAATTTAGATTTTGGTTTTACATCGGACAAAGAAGCAAAAACGGCCGGTGTTAATATTGGTGATATGGTTGTAACGATTGGTGACTTTAAAGTACTAAACAACGGTAAACGCATAATGAGTAAAGCATTTGATAACCGTTACGGTGTTTTTATGGCACTTGAAGTTGCAGAGCGTTTTCGTGATATAGATTTGCCGTACGACCTTTACATCGGCGCAACGGTCCAAGAAGAAGTCGGGTTACGCGGCGCACAAACAATAAGCCACGTTATTAATCCTGATTTTGCGCTTGTCCTAGATTGCAGTCCCGCGCGCGACACGATGGGTGGAAGTGAAGGCGGAGCGCTTGGCGAGGGGTTACTGATTCGTTATTTTGATCGCTCAATGATTGCGAACCCCGCACTTTTAACGTATCAAGAACAAATAGCAAATAGTGTTAACGTTAAAACACAGTATTATATGAGTACGGGCGGCACTGATGCCGGGGCCATCCATTTGCATCACGCCGGTGTCCCGACCCTTACACACTGTATTTGTGCGCGTGGCATTCATGCTAACTCTTCAATTATTGATAGTAGTGACTTGCTTGGTGCCCGTAAAGTGCTGTTTAAAATGCTTGAAACGCTTGATGAAAAACAAATAGTTGCATTTAAGGAGAGTAAATACGTATGAATGAAATAAGTGCTAAATTGCGCGATAAAACAGTGCGTTTAACGAATAAAACGTTTAATTTCCCTGAATCAATTCGTGAACATTTTTACACCGCTAACTATTTTACGAAAACGGAACAAATTATTAAAGAGCATCTACATGACGTTGTTGTGACAATGCAGTTTTTTGCCCGTGAAGAAGGGTATGTCTGTGGCTTAGACGAAGCGCTTGCGCTTTTAAGTACGTTTGCAATTAATCCCAATGAACTTGAAGTTGCTGCGCTTTATGACGGTGAGCACATTAAACCATACGAACCCGTCCTTAAAATAACCGGTAAATACACAAGCTTTGGTTTTCTTGAAAGTTTAATTGACGGGTTGTTAACGCGACGCACAAACGTTTGTACGAACACGAAAGCTGTGTTAGACGCTGCAAGCCCCGTTGATGTTTTCTCAATGGCCGACCGCCAAGATGACTTTTTAACACAGGCGGGAGACGGTTATGCTAGTTTTATTGCCGGCATTACGAAGTTTTCAACTGATGCACAAGGCAGTTACGTAAATGTGCAGGGGATGGGCACGATGCCGCATGCTTTAATTGCCATGTGTGAAGGCGACGTTGTAAAAGCGAGTGAACTTTTTATTAAAACGTTTCCAAACACACCGCTAACCGCACTTGTTGATTACCAAAATGATTCAGCAACTGACGCTTTGCGCGTTGCTCGCGCTTTCCCAAACGAGTTAAATGCGGTGCGCCTAGATACATCACGCGCACTAGCGGATAAATATTTTGATGATAAAGGTTACGATTTCGAAGAAGTACGCGGTGTTAGCAAGCATCTTGTTTTTGCAGTGCGGAAAGCACTTGATGAAGCTGGCTTTAAACACGTAAAAATCGTTGTAAGCAGCGGGTTTACCCCAGAAAAGATCCGTGCGTTTGCAGCGGAAAACGTGCCAGTTGACATGTACGGCGTAGGTAGTTACCTCGTTAATCATAAAGCAATTGGCTTTACGGGCGACATTGTCCGCGTTAACGGCAAAGCCGAAGCAAAAGTTGGCCGCCGTGAGTTATTTAGTGAAAAACTCGTGAAAGTCACATTAAAACAAACAAATTAAAGTAAAACTTTAAAAAAAGTAAGCGCTTACTTGATTATGAAAATATTTTCATATATTATTTAAGTGAGGTGATTTTATGAATGATAACTTTAAAGAACGTGTAACAATTTATGAAGTAGCAAGTGTTGCTGGCGTTAGTTTAGCAACGGTTTCCCGCGTTATTAACAACCATGATAACGTTACAGCGGAAACACGGGAAAAAGTTAAAGCCGCAATCCAAAAGCTTGGTTATCGACCAAGTGGGCTTGCGCAAGCACTTGCGACAAGTAAGACAACAAATATCGGCGTCATTATTCCCAGCGCTAATTATGTTTACATTTCCAACTTGCTCCACGGCATCACAAAAGCTGCGGGTGAACGCGGTTATGTTATTACCCTCTTTCTTACTGGTAACGATAAAGATGCTGGTAAAGTTGCGATGGATAAGCTTATTACGAGTCACGTGGACGGGGCGATTGTTTTTGATAACTTGTTTGAAGAAGAAGAAATAACGCAAATTGCGAACTACCAAGTGCCCGTTGTTGTCGTTAATAATCGGCTTGAAGTTAAAGATAAAGTTACTTGTATTACGTTTGGTTACGAAAACACACTCCGCGAAGAAATTGTTCGTAAACATTTAAATTCATCGACAAAACCGATGTTCTTTGTTGACTTCCCTGATGCGGACCGGTTGCTTGATCGGCTTAAACGCAGTTTTATTGACACGCATGAAGAAGAAGCACGCGCCTATACACTTTTAAGTGTTGGTAATAGTTATGACGAGCATTACGCTTATTTTAGTGAATACTTTAAGCAAGTACGTTACGGCTACTTTATGGTAAATCGCGACACACTTGCTGCTGGCATTCTTAACGCTGCGCGTGACAACGGACTTAAAGTACCTGAAGACGTTGAAGTACTAAGCTTAATTGGTACGCGCTATGCGCAAGTATTACGGCCGCGCATTTCGAGTATGATGCTTGATATGCATGAGGTTGGTAAACGTGCGCTTGCCACACTTGTCGAAATTATGGAAGGCAACGTAAGCCAACCACGACAAAAAGTTGTCGCTAATTATATTAAATTAGATACAACACTTTAGAAAGGTTTACTATGACTTTATACGAAGACTTAAAATACCGTAATTTAATTAAAGATTTTTCAAACGAAGAAAAAATAAAAGCGATGTTAGCAACGCCGCAAACGATATATTGCGGCTTTGACCCTAGTGCGGAAAGTATGCATATGGGTAATTTTGTAATGGTAATGACACTTATGCGGCTCCAAAAAGCTGGTCACAAAATCGTTGCGCTTGTCGGCGGCGGTACGGGGATGATTGGTGACCCAAGTGGACGAAGCAGTGAACGTCAATTACTTAATGCGCAACAAATCAAAAACAACACGCAAAAAATTCATGATCAATTAAGTAAATATATTGATTTAGATGACAAAAGTCGGGGTATGATTATTAATAACTACGACTGGTTAAGTAAAATTAATATGCTCGACTACTTACGTGATTACGGTAAATATTTTTCCGTAAACTACATGCTTGCCAAAGATACAGTTAAATCACGGCTTGAAGAAGGCATTAGTTACACGGAGTTTTCCTATATGATTTTACAAAGCATTGACTTTCTCCATCTTTACAAACATCACGGTGTTACTATGCAAATTGGCGGCAGTGATCAGTGGGGCAACTTAGTAAGCGGGCTTGACTTAATGCGCCGCGTGCTTGGAAATGACATTACCGCTGAAGTAATGACAGCGCATTTACTCACAAATGAGCAAGGTGAAAAGTTTGGTAAAAGTATTGATGGGGCGATGTTTATCGAGCAAAGCAAGTTTAGTTCGTATAAACTTTATCAATATTTTATTAATGTTAGTGATGAAGAAGCGCTTAACTATTTAAAAGTTTTAACATTTTTACGTAAAGAAGAAATTGAAAGTATATATAACGAACATTTAAGCGCGCCGCACAAGCGACTGGCACAAACGCGACTTGCCCACGAAATCGTTACAATCGTGCATAGCAAAGACGATGCGCTTAAAGCGGAAGCAATGAGCGCTGCCCTTTTTAGCGGTGACTTCCAAAGTTTAACGTTAAGTGATCTTGATGAACTTTTTAGCACAATGAAAGCTGCGGTTAGTCTTCCGCTTAAACTTGAAGACGTTTTAATAGCGCTTAAAGGGGCAACAAGTAAACGTGAAGCACGTGAATTTATTACGGGTAACGCGATAAGTGTTAACGGTGCAAAAGTTAGTGACCCGAACTATGAAGTTACGAAAAACGATTTGCTGCATAACAAATACGTTGTTTTAAAACGTGGTCGCCGTAATTATTACGTTGGTGAACTCACTAAGATTTAAACAGTGACGCTGCCACTATTGTCGTTTATATAGTAAAACGCCTCCAAAATGGAGGCGTTTGTTTAATGTTGTCACAAAGTTATTTAGTAAGCTTTAACATAGCGTGTCGTGAAGTCGAGCATGTTTTGAATTGCAAAGAGCGTGCCAAGCTTCGCCCCAGTGTTAATATCGTAATAATTTGTTACGTTATCTAAAAATTCGTCCGCACTAATCGTTACGAGTGTAAGACCGGCATAATTTTTAATCGTGTCAACGCCATCAATTGTTTCCGTGTAATATCCTTGAATTGAGTTTATTGTGATACGATCATCGACTAATTCATCAACAACCGCGCCACTTGTTGTTAAAACTTCAAGTTTGTCTGTTTGCACATTTTTGTTAAGTGCGCGCTCATTATAAAAGACAAATGGATCACGGTACTTAAAGTTAGCAAGTATTTTCCCTTTTGTCGTAATTAAACCGTAATCATCGTCGCGTAAACTAATTAAATTCGTATTAAGCGCGCGACTAGTGAGCCAATAAGCACGTAAATCGAGCACACGCTCATAATTTTCATCAACGAGTTGCTTGTTGTCGGTTAAAAATAAGTTTTCACCAACTTTATAAAAGCGCGAACTATAATCTTTTTGTGATAAGTTTACGAGTGGTTTTAAATTTGCATCAAATAACACAAGTGCATTATTAAGTAATACTTTGTTTTGAATTTTTTGCACATCTGCGACGACATAAGCATAATTATCATCTTTATCTAATTTAAGATCAAAGTCATTCGCGCCAAAGTAGAAGTCGAAGTTGCGATAATTACGTACGGCCCCGTTTGTTAAGTCGACACGTGAAGTTTCCATTAAATATTTCGCGCCGTTAAGGGAGTAGTTGTACACTCGACTGTCATCAGGAATCTGTGTCGAAATTTGTGTATATAAATATTTGTCATAATAAAAGATCGTATCGGCGTTTGTCGCGATTGCGACTTCAAACACTTTTTTCCCAGCTTTATAGCCGACAAGTTTGGAGCTTTCCATCACGTAGCGATAAGCTTTTAATTTTGGTAGTTCATCATGAAAGAGTTTTGTATCACTTATTATATAATCGCTTTCACCAACTTGCTTGAGTGTGCGCTCTGCGGCACCATTTTTATCAAACGTAACGTTAAAGTATTTTACTTCCTCAACTTCGTTAATAACGGTCGTTACGACTTCAACATTGCCTGCACCCCCATCATCACTCGTTAAGTAATAATCGATCGTTTCGTAATAATCAAAGTCAACAAGATACTTGTTTTCCGTAATGCTATAAAGCGCCTTTTCGCCACTGTCGCGCGTTAAGCGCGCAAAGACAAAAGCGACATCTTTAAACGTATTTATATTAAAGTAATCACGGCCAAAAAGTGATATTTCTTTATAAGTTACTGGGGTAATAACGTCATTTGTCGCTAAGTTGCCAATGCCGTAACGCGTTGTGCCATCCGTTGTTTTGCTAACGACAGTGTAAGAATGGACGACATTACTACTATAGCGATCGAACTGTGTTAAGTTTACTTTATCGCTGTAACCACTAAAACTTGGATCTTGACTAGATGCGTTTTTTTCCATAAATAATTTCGGTAATTTACCGTCTAAAATAAATGCTTTCGGTAATTCACTCGTGCGATAGCAACTAAGTAGTGAAAATACCGGAACGAGCAGTAGTAGCTGCTTAATTATCCGTTTGCGCATAATTATCTCCTTATCTTTGTTAATTTAATTATAAATTAAAATAACGTTTTTAACAATGAGTACAAAAAAAGAACTGCGGCGAAGCAGTTCTTTAAAAATCGTTTTTCTAACTTTTAGAGCGAGCGGTTGTAGTATTCAATAATTAATGCATCATTAATTTCTTGAGCAACTTCCGTGCGTTCTGGTAAGCGGTCAAACTTGAATGTTAATGTTTTATCATCAACACTGATGAACGGAACGATAATGTTATCGTTTTCTAAGTTTAATTTAAGTAACTTTAGATCACGACTTTTTTCGCGGAACCCGATTACTGCACCAACTGGTGTTAAGTAACTTGGGATATCAACTTTTTTACCGTTAACAGTAATATGTCCGTGGTTAACGAGTTGGCGTGCTTGCCGGCGTGTATTCGCGAAGCCGCTACGATACACTAAGTTATCTAAACGTGATTCTAACATTTGAATAAACGCTGTGCCCGTAATAACATCTTTATTCTTTTTCGCCATTAAGAAGAGCCGTTGGAATTGACGTTCGTTGACGCCATATGTGTGACGAAGTTTTTGTTTTTCAACAAGTTGTTTTCCGTATTCACTTGGACGACGACGACGGCTGTTACCGTGTTGGCCAGGGCCATACGGTCGTTTCCGTAGTTCTTCACCAGTTTCTAAAATTGAATAATTTAAGCGCCGGGATATTTTCCATGATGAGCCTGTATTACGCATTTTCTTCCTCCTTTTGTTATTTTGCATTTTAACAATAGGTGCAAACCCCTTACTTCGGATGAACAATTAAGTGTTTTCACAGTAGAGCTTAAGCTACTTACACACGGTTTCCCGCATTGCTCATTAGACAAGCTGTGTTTACATGCTGCCAATATGCTTAGTAATAATAACGTATATAATACGTTTTGTCAAACAAACTACTAAAACAAAAAACTGCCGTAAATGGCAGTAAATTTGCAATATTAATTATCCGGTAACTAATAGTTACTCACTATCTTCTGGTTTAATTTTTACACAGTACGTTTCGCAATTTTTTGCATAGGCGCAGCCAGCACAATTTAAGTTGCGGTTTCGAATTAAAATAAAGATAACAAGCGCAACAAGACTGACAAGTATTGTCAAGATAATAATGTCTGCTAAAGTCATAGTAACACCTCCAAAACGTGACCAAGTTGATAAATTAATGTTGCAATAACGTAAGCAATGCCTGTTTGGAAAAGCACGGCAAAAAGCATTTTCCGTGTACTCCCAAATTCTTTCCGCATCGCCCCAATCGCGCCAAAGCATGGTGCGCTAAATAAGTTAAATGCCATAAATGCAAACGCACTAGCAGGTGTAAAGAAGCTGAAGCTCGGACTTGTAAAGACGTCGCCAAGCGCAACTTCACCGCTAATATTGCCAATAATTGCCATGCTTGAAATTACTTGTTCTTTAGCGACTAGCCCTTGCAAAATTGACACACTTGCTTCCCAGCTAAACGTACCGAGCATCGGATAGAAAAACCACGCAAAGAGTCGACCAATATCGCTAAGCATACTTTGATCAACAGCGACGCCGTACTTAAACTGCCAATTAAAGCTCGCAAGTACCCAAATAAGCAAAGATAACAAGAAAATAAGTGTGCCCGCTTGCATTACAAAGGCGCTACTTTTTTCGTATGTATCACGTACAACATAATTAAAGTTTGGGCGCTTATAAGTCGGCAATTCCTGGATAAATGAGCTTGAATGCGTTTGTTTAAAGAACCGTTTTAAGATTAATGCGCTCATTAAAATAATAAGAATCGCTAAAAAATAAAGAGAAACACTAACGAGCCCGGCAAAGTTAGGGAAGAAGAAGCCGGCGAAGAGCGTTATAACGGGAAGCTTTGCGCTACAAGGGACGAACGGTGTAAGCATTATCGCCATTTTCTTTTCACGTTCATCGTGAATTGTGCGTGTTGCTAAAATTCCCGGCACACTACAACCACTACCAATAATAAAAGGAATAATTGTTTTCCCAGAAAGTCCAACTTTTTGGAAAAGTCGGTCGAACACAAACGCAACACGGGGTAAGTAACCCGAAGTTTCTAAAAGTGCGATTAAAAAGAAAAGTAAAACGAGCTGCGGTAAAAAGCTAACAACCGCACCAACGCCAACGATAATACCGTCATTTAGTAAACTTATCGCCCAGTCGCTCGCGCCGACAGTCGGGAGCCAACCACCAAGCGCACCGCGCAATGCATCAACACCGTCTTCAATCACTTCGGTTAAAAACTGGCCAACAGGGCCCGCAGCAATAAAGTAAACTAAAAACATAATAATAATAAAAAGCGGAATCGCGAAATATTTATTAAGTAAAACACGGTCAATTTTATCCGTGCGCGTTTTGGGGTTTTGTAACGTCGAAACAGTCGCGTCACGAATTTTTGCAACATATTTATACCGTTCATCAGCAATAATTTCTAATATGTCACCGTTATATTGTTGTTCAATTGCTTCCCGTGCTTTTGTAACTTTTACGTCAATTTCACTTGTGAATTCTGGATCGTTTTCAAGCATTTTTACCGCGGCAAACGTTTGTTCTTTGCCGCTAATACGAGCACTAATTTTATTTACATGGTCGCGAATAAAAGGCGAAAACACTTCCGGTTTTTTGTACGTTAAATACGTACCTTCGCGAATTATTTGAATTAATTCTTTAATCCCTGTTTTCTTTAAGGCACTAACCGCGATCGTTGTAACGTTAAGTAATTCACTAAGCTTTGCGCTATTAACACGAATACTTTGTTCAAACGCTAAGTCGCTCATATTTAAAACCATGACGACCGGTGTATTAAATTCAAGTAGTTGTGTTGTTAAATATAAGCTCCGTTCAATTGCTGTTTGATCAACGACGTTTAAAATTAAGTCAACTTGTTCTTCAAGTAAAAACTTGCGGACAATACTTTCTTCAGCAGTGTACGGGCTTAGTGAATAAACACCGGGCAAATCGATAATTTCCGCAGTTGTCGTACGCACAACACCAGTTTTGCGTTCAAGCGTTACTCCCGGCCAATTCCCAATCTTTTGATTGCTCCCGGTTAAATGGTTAAAAAGCAGCGACTTACCGCTATTTTGATTACCAATTAGTGCAATTCTCATGTAATTAACTCCACATCAACGTCTTGCACATCACTTTTACGCACAAGTAAACTGTAACCTCGAAGCGCGATACAAAGTGGATCACCAAGCGGGGATATTTTTGTAACTGTAATTTCTACCCCTTTTGTTATGCCCATATCAAAAAGTTTACGACGAATAATATTGTTTTCTCCGTTTACTTTTAAAACACGAGCTTTTTGCCCTTTACGAAGTTCTGCTAATGTATATATACGTTTTGACAACTCGTTATTCCTTTTATTTGTAACATCGGTTACTACGATTAATATACACGCTAAATGATGATAAATAAAGTGAAATCACTTACTACGTAACTAAATGGACAGTTTTCACTTAAAACACTTTTTATTGTAATGTTGTTTGGAAAAGTTGCTAAACATTGTATAATTATACAATAGGTGGTAATTATGAAACTTTACATCGCTGATATATTTAATATAATTCTCTGGGCCGCACTCGGCCTTGTTGCGCTTACGCTCGTAATCGTTGTTTTATCAAAGTTTGCGTTCGTCGGCCGTAAAAATAAAAAGATATTAAACTCACTTTCCATTAAATACTCATACGTCCAAGGTCTGCTTTTTGGCGAAGACTTAAATTACATTCGCCGCATCGAAGCAATTAGTGATATTAACTTACTCATGCGCCCGCATTTTGAAGACTTTTATGTCCGCTTTGAAAAGCTCCGTGATGATGATGACAAAGCGGCGGGACGGGCAATTCAAATGCTTAATGAAGCACTTAGCGCTGGGAACAAAGAATTTAAACTTATTTTAGCGGAACAGCGCGCAATTATTTTAGATTACGAACGCAAAGTAATGGCGCTAAATAAAGATCTTGTCAATATGATTAAACCGGAAGCGGAGATTCGTGAAGACAGTGTTGCCGATAAAGAAAAACTGCGTAACATTAAATACGCATACGCCGAACAAGAAAAAGACTTAGAACTACTCGCATCAAGCTTTGATAAAATCTTCCGCCAACTTGACATTTTATTTAAAGAATATGATGATGCGCTGAATGGTGCTTATTACGACGAAGCGCGCACATACTTAGAACGGATCCGCGCCTTTAATACGCAACTTGAAAAAGCAGTGGAAGTATTACCGTTACTCGTAATAAAAACAACAGTCTTAATTCCTGAAAAAATTGCCGCCTTACAAAGTGCGTATGATAGTGCGCTAGACAAAAACATTCCGCTCCATCATTTACGCGTCAATCAAGAAATTGAAAACTTTGAAGAAAAACTTGCGCAAATTAAAGAACAATTAGTGCGTTTTGAAACGAAAGGTGTCGAAAACACGCTAAATAGCATCAGTGCGAAAATTACGAATCTTGAAACTAATTTTGATTTAGAAACAAGCAAACAACGCGACTTCACCGCACAGTACGATAGTACATATATGCGCGTAAATGACCTTGAGCAACAATATATTCGTCTCGTAAACCGGATGCCACAAATTAAAGATTTTTACATTATTAACCCGGAATACGAGAAAAAACTTGAAAGCGCGAAAACACTTGTCAATACGATGATGACAGTTAAGCGTACACTCGATTCATTCCTCCATAGCGCCACAAAGCAGCCATATAGTGTACTTGTTGAAAAAGTAAACCAGCTTGAACATGAAAGCATTAAAGTTAATGAAGTGCTTAAAGACTTCCAACAACATATTGAATCGCTGCGCTTTATTGTCGAAGATGGCCATGCGATTTGCCGTATTTTATTTACGCGCTTTAAAGAATTAGAAATTACGCTGCGTAACATTAATGTTGATACGTACACGCAGCAATTCGATGAAGATTTCGCTAGTGGCTACACGATGATTAGCGACATTAACATCTTAGTGCGGCAACGGCCGATTGAAGTAACACGCGTCGAAGTATTAACGAACGAACTCCGTAAACTTGCTTCACGGCTTGAAGATACGATTATGGAAGATGTAAAATATGCCGAACTTGCCGAAGAAGCAATTGTAAACTTAAACTTTTACCGTAGTCAGTTTAGTGAATTGCATGCCCGCCTAAAAGATGAAGAACAACGGTTTTTAAGCGGCCAATTCCAAACAACGTATGAAAACACAATGGAACAATTAACGAAATACCGTAACCGTAAACAATGATTTATTTTGATAACGCAAGCACAACTAAAGTTAACGACGAAGTAATAACGTTATATACGAAGCTATTACACGAATATTTTGCAAACCCCAGTAACGATCACGAAGCGGGGTTTGCTGTTTTTAATTTAGTTGAAAAAGCGCGTAAATCAATTTTAGAGCAATTTGATGTCGCGGATAAACGTCTTATTTTTACAAGCGGGGCAACGGAAGCAAATAATCTTTTTTTAATCGGTGCATTTTTACGGTACAAAAACCGGGGTAACAAAATTATTATTAGCAAAGGCGAGCACGCTAGTGTGCGCCATACATGTGCATATTTGTCAGCATATCACGGCGCCGAAGTTTTAGAAGTTAATTTGTTACCCGACGGCCGCGTTGATACAGCGCATTTAGCCACGCTCCTAAGTAAAGATACAGTGCTTGTAAGCATTATTGCGATTAATAACGAAACGGGCGCAGTTAACGATTTAGCCGAAATTAGTCGGCTTGTGCGTGAGTATAAAACAACATTACTGCATAGCGACGTCACGCAAGCAATTGGTAAGTTTGCACTACCTTACAACGAACTTGATAGCTTTAGTTTTAGTGCCCATAAGTTTCACGGCTTAAAAGGAAGTGGCGCGCTTATTTTAAATAATAATTTAACGCTTGAAAAAGTAACCCATGGTGGCGGCCAAGAATACGGCATGCGCAGCGGCACGAATAATGCCCCACTTAACATCGTACTCAGCCGGACAATTCGTCTTGCGATGGCTAATATTAATGAAAAACGTGCACATGTACATAAATTAGTCACGCCCCTATACGCTTTTTTAGAAAAGCATAATGATTATTTTATGCTAAATAGTAGTATTGCCAATCCGTTTATTGTTAACTTTAGTTTACAAAAACATCGCGCCTCAATTTTTAAAAACGCACTTAGTAAAGCGGGCATTATGGTCTCCTCAACAAGCGCTTGCAGCGATAAGCTAACTATTATTAGCCCAGCCGTCTTTGCCATGACTAATGATGTAACGCGCGCTAGTAACACAGTACGCGTTTCGTTTAGTGAATATAATAATGCCAGTGAAGTTGAAAAAATGATTGAAGTACTTACTTCATTAATGGGAGTTATTCGTCGTGGCCTCTAAATTAATGCTCCATTACGGCGAGCTTTTCATAAAAGGGAAAAACCGGCGCGATTTTATTAAGCAACTTGAACTTAATTTACGCCACACTTTAAAGCACTTTAAGGTGCACCTCGTTGTAAAGCATGATCATATGTATCTTGAAAACTTTAGCGAAGCAGATAAAGACGCAATTATATCCGTTTTACAAAACGTCAGTGGTTTAAAGCTTATTAGTGAAATAAGTGCATTACCACGCGACTTAACCGCGGTTAGTGAGGCCGCGCTTACCATGCTTTTAGCAAATAAAGGCACAACGTTTAAAGTAGTTACGAAACGTAAAGACAAAACGTTTAGTGTTACAAGTGACGCAATTAACCGGCAAATAGCCACTCATATTTTAAAAAACAGTAATTGGCGCGTTAACGTGCGCACGCCTGACATTTATCTTAAAGTTGAAGTACTACCCACGGAAATACTTTTAATTACGAAGCAATATGAGGGACTTGGTGGTTACCCACTTGGCAGCGCCGGGAAAGCACTGCTTTTGCTTAGCGGCGGCATTGATTCACCAGTCGCCGGTTTTTTAATGCTGCGCCGCGGCATAAAACTTGAAGCAATTCACTTTGCTTCGCCCCCATATACAAGTGACGCCGTTATTAGTAAAATTAAACGACTTGCAGGTAAACTTAATGTGTACCAAAGTGAAATAGTCGTCCATGTCGTGCCGTTTACACCGCTCCAATTAGCGATTTATGAGCACGTGCCCGAAAGCTATGCGATTACGATCATGCGCCGGATGATGATGCGTATTGCTGCGCGCCTTATGCAGCGGCGCAACGCCCGCGCACTTGTGACCGGCGAATCGCTTGGTCAAGTCGCAAGCCAAACACTTGAATCGCTTAGCGTTATTAATGCGGTGACGAACGTCCCGGTGATCCGCCCGCTCGCAACACTTGATAAAGTTGATATCGTTGCTATTGCGAAAAAGATTGATACGTACGATATTTCAATTGAACCGTATGAAGATATGTGCACAATTTTTCCTAACCGTAACCCAGTTACGAAGCCGCGAGTGCATTTAGCAGAGCAGTACGAAGCCGCATTTGCGTGGGACGAACTACTTGAAAGCGCACTAGCAGATACGGTACGTGTCCTTGTGTTAGAAGAAGATGAAAACTTACTTTAAACCGCACATATTTGTGCTATTTTATCATAATTAGCGTTTCGGCGCTTTTTTTTATTAAATTATTACGATAATTTATTTTTTGCGCTATAATTAAATAATTAAAAGGAGAAAATATGCATACAAAGAAAATATTTTTATTGCTTACTGCTACTTTACTTTTACTTAGTGGCTGTAACAAAGACGATCAAACAAGTACCCCTGGTCCCGGGGCATCGACAAGTGGACCAACGACAAGCACAACTATTGAAGGTGGTGATGTCGACTATGATGATGAGTTGTTCGCCGGCTGGCCGGGTGAAGCAATTACTGCTTATTTAAGTAGTGTTGGCAACAATGAAACTGTCCCAGCATTACCAAACGTTAGTGAAAGTTACGTTTCACTAATTGCTGATGACCCAAACTTCCCTGATCCATATCTTGAAATATATGTACCAGGCGCAGAGCGGACAAACGAATACAAAGGTATTTTAGAAGCAGCCGGATACGACCTTGAGCTTTATGTTGATGAAGAATATGAAGACGACTACGATTATTACTGGGGTTATAACGCTACGGAAACAATCGACATTGAATTTGGCTACTTTGTTGATGAAGAATATGACGAAGCGGGAATGTTAGTCTATATTACTGGTTACGAAAGTGGCAGTAATCCAGGTGGAACAGGCGAAACACCAGAAAACCCGGAAAATGCATACGCATTTTCGTTTGCGAACAAAGCGCAACTTACAACAGAAACGGCGACGAAAGGTGTTTGGACAAATGATGGTGCGACCGTTATGATTGAAAAAGGTGAATCAGGTCATGATGTTGGGAATGGAAGTTATTGGAGTAACCCACTTCGTGTTTATGCATTACAAAAAGTTACATTTACTGTACCAACTGGGCAAACAATTGACCAAGTTGTTGTTGTAACAAATGATGGAAAAACCGTGGATGGTTTAGAGAATGGTACGTTTGCTCCAAACGCAACAGTAACAAGTGCAAGTGTAAATGTTACAATTAAACCAAATAGTAGTGTTGCATCAATCAGCGTTGTAGTTAGTGAACAAGTACGGTTTGAATCACTAACAATTTACTACAAATAAAAAAAATTATAAATGAATAAAAATAAATTACTACTATTG
>CAZWRR010000001.1:0-34348 GCA_964635805.1 uncultured Staphylococcaceae bacterium | reverse complement strand
CTTTATTTGCGGCCATAAGACTTGGTATTAAACCAGCAATTACGGTAAGTATTACATTGAAAGTTATTAAGATTAAACCGATAAGTGGGGGTAAGAACGCAAGGTTCCCAATTGCTTCATCGGGAAACTTATTGTTAAGTATCACGTTAAGTGGGAATGACAATATATACGTTAGTAAAACACCAAGGGCGCCGGCAAGAAAACCGATAATGAATGTCTCGGCATTAAACAAGCGTGAAATATCTATTTTACGCGCACCAATCGAACGCAATATACCAATTTCTTTCGTTCGTTCAATCACAGAAACATACGTAATTATTCCAATTAAAAACCCTGAAACAACAAGAGAAACACTAATAAAGATAATTAAAACTGTCGCAATCATCTCCACCATCGACGCAAGTGAGTCGGTGAAAAGTTCAACTGCATCAAATAATTTAATTGTGAATTTTTCGTCTTCTTGACTAACGTCGTCATTAAACTCTTCAAATCTTTCTTTAATAAGCTTTTTACTAGCTGCATCTGCCGGGAAAATGCCTAGCGAGTCGGCCGGACTAAAATAAAGTTCCATTTCCTTAAGCATCTCATTAATTAATTCCCGCTCATTTGCCGTTATATTGTTGTTATTATCAAGCAAATTCCTAATATCATCAAGCACTTCTAAATCTTCATAGAGTGCACCCATGTTTCGTGCTTCTTGTAGAAACTCTGTCCGCGTTAATTCATTTAAACGTCCACTTGATGATGCGCGTGCCGAGTAAAACTTAAACATATTCGAAAGATTTAATGAGTCGCGATCTAATTCCTCGGGTAGTGGCATAACGAAATTATTAATTGCCGCTTTTCCGATTTCGTTGTTTTTATTTAATTCGTTAAGTTGTTCATTTAATGCTTGTGTATAAGCAATTCCTGGTGTTACTAAATTTAGTCTAATATTATGCTTGGGCCGCAATATTCCGGTGATTGTGAGTTTTATGCCAACCGAATCATCGTTATATTTTTCTCCGAGCGTATTCGAACTTGGATAACTAAATGTTTTAATTTGCTTAAGTTCTTGTGAGATTAAATCAAACACTTTGTTTTCCGGCTTACTATTTTCAATAAAGAACTCATTATTTGTAATAGCTTTAAATTCACGACCAATAAAATCTTCAAACGGAATTGGTGCCGTCGGCATGTTTGTTTTAACCGCAAACCCTAAATCAATCATTGTGTTTTGTGTTAAACGGTTATAAGCATCAAGCGCGAGCACGACCTCACCTTCGTTTTCGGGAAAACGCGCATTTTCACCACCTAACAAATCATAAAACTCCAGAATGTATTGTTCATCGCCCGGCAGTTGCGTAAAGTTGCCGCTAGGAATTGGAGTGACACCACTTAAGCGATCAGTGCCGCCAATGTAGTTGTAATCACCATTAGGATCTTCATAAATTACCCGTATTTTGTTAGGATAATTAACAATTGTGCTTTTTACTAATCCTTCTTCGATTAATTGTTCAGTAAAATCCACTACACGTTTATTAATAATGTTGTATTCGGGTGTATAACGATCAAGACGATTATAAACGTAAACTTCTTCTTCATCAGGATATTTTTCATATTGTGTTGTTTCTTCAGCGGTTTCATCAAGTTTAAGCGTCTGTGCTAATATCGCTAGTGGATATGACGCCATTGTTTCTTGCTCCATTCGGTCAATATAATTTTGCAAGCCACTGCTCACCGCTAATACTAAGCCTATGCCGATAATACCAAGTGAACCCGCAAGTGCAGTAAGAAACGTCCGCCCTTTTTTCGTAAGAATATTTTTATAGCTACTCCGTAATGCCGTAAAAAATGACATTGCTGTCCGTTTTTCTTTTGCCTTTTCACTTACAGCGCTTTTATCAACAGTGTCGGGTTGCGAGTCACTCGTAATTTTCCCATCAACCATCCGGACAATGCGATCACTATATTTTTTTGCAAGCTGTTCATTATGTGACACCATAATAACAAGTCGTGTTTTACTTACTTCTTTTAAAATATCGAGTACTTGACTACTTGTTTTTGTATCGAGCGCCCCTGTTGGTTCATCGGCTAAAATAATGCTTGGATCATTAACCATTGCCCGAGCAATTGCGACACGCTGCATTTGCCCACCCGAAAGTTGATTTGACTTTTTGTACATTTCTGCTTCTAAGCCAACATCAACAAGCGCGGAAATCGCTTTTTGACGACGTTCCTTTGCACTAATTCCCGTCAGTGTTAATGAAATTTCAACGTTTTCTAAAACGTTAAGATGTGCAATTAAGTTATAGCTTTGAAAAACAAAACCAACTCGGTGGTTACGATAAGCATCCCAATCCGCATCTTTAAACTCTTTCGTACTTTTGCCGTCAATTATTAAATCACCACTTGTATATTGATCGAGTCCACCGATTAAATTTAATAATGTTGTTTTCCCACAGCCTGAAGGGCCAAGAATTGTTACGTATTGCTGTTTAGGAAAGTTTAAATCAATGCATTTTAAGACGTGAAGTGGTTTTTTGTTAATGTAATAATCCTTATGAATGTTTAGTAATCGTAACATACTTATCCTCAACTTTCGCCTTGTTTTAATTCGCGTTTTGCTTTGAAGAAATTTGTTAGCATTGCACTTGCTTCGTGTTGGAGAATACCGCTTATTATTTTCGGTTTATGGTTTAAACCTTTTTGCGCATACATATCAAAGGCACCACCTAAAGCACCGCCTTTTTTATCGTCCGCGGCATAAATAACAGTGCGAATACGACTCCAACTAATCGCGCCAGCACACATTGCACACGGTTCAAGCGTGACATATAAATCACAATCAACTAAACGCCATGATTTAAGTTTTTTACTTGCTTTTTTTATTACTTTTAACTCGGCGTGGCCTAATGGATCGTTGTTTTTTTCACGTTTGTTATACGCTTTTGCAACGATTTTACCATCACAAACAATAACCGCTCCCACAGGAACTTCGTCAGCTTTTTGCGCCTTTATTGCTAAATCAAGCGCTGCCTTCATATATATTTCATGTTGCTTCATCGTCTTTAAAGTAATAAACCACCGCACATGACACGCATCTTAAGGCTGCTCCGTTCCCGTCCTGACCTGGTTCGAATTGTAATCATTGCGATGGCATTATTATTATATAATAATTAACGAATTATTTCGAGTTTTTCGCGTCCACCTAAATACGGGCGAAGCACCTCTGGTACAACAACACTGCCATCTTCTTGTTGAAATTGTTCTAAAATGGCCGGAATTAACCGTGATGTGGCTAAGCCTGATCCGTTAAGTGTATGAATGTATTTAACGGCGCCGCTTTCTTCTTCCCGGTAACGCACCATTCCGCGGCGCGCTTGGTAGTCACGCGCATTACTAACGCTGCTAACTTCTTTATAAATACCCATTGACGGAATGTAAACTTCAACGTCATATGTACGAGCCATTGAGTGCGAACAATCGCCAGCTGCAAGTTTTGATATTTGGAAGTGGAGCCCCAATTTTTCTACAAGCGACTGCACATGTGCAACCATCTCTGTAAATACGTCGCTCGATTCATGTGGTTTGGCAAATTGGAATATTTCAACTTTGTTAAATTGATACCCACGAATCATTCCACGTTCTTCCGTGCCGTAACTTCCTGCTTCTTTACGGTAACACGGCGTGTATGCAAAATATTTAAGTGGTAAATCCTTTTCGGCGATTATTTCGTTACGATGTAAATTAACAAGTGCTGTTTCAGACGTTGGCAATAGGAATTTCTTTGGTTCCGTTCCTTCTAACCAAAACACATCTTCACGAAATTTCGGAAATTGACCGGCAGTAAAGCCGCTTTCTTCGTTTAAAATATGGGGTGGGAGCATCATTTTGTATTTTTTACCTAAATGTTCACTTACAAAATAGTTTAAAAGGGCCCATTCTAATTCCGCGCCAAGTCCTTCATAAATCCATGTTCCTGATCCCGAAATCTTAGCAGCACGTTTATAATCAATTAACTGGAGTGATTCTGCGAGTTCAACATGATCTTTTGGTTTAAACGTAAATTCACGTTTTTCTCCGAACGTAAATATAACTTCATTATTTTCTTTGCCGCCTGGTTTTAAATCTTCATCAGGCATGTTTGGTAATTCAATTAAAATTGTGTTAACTTCTTCGTCAAGTTTAGCAAGCGTTGTCTCGTTTTCAACATTTTCACTTTTTAATTTCTTTACTGTCGCAAAAAGCTCCGTCACATCTTTTCCCGCTTTTTTCCACGCCGGTACTTTTGCGCTTAATTCATTAATTTTTGCCTTCGTGTTTTCAACCTCTGTACGTATAAGACGGCGCTTTGCATCTAATGCTAAAAGCTGTTTACTATCAAATTCCCACCCCTTTTTTGCTAACGCCTTTTTTACAAGTTCCGGATTTTCTCTAATTAAGTTTAATTCAAGCATAATAATTCTCCTTTTTTATAAAATAAAACGCCCTACTTAGGACGTTTAATACGTGGTGCCACCTAATTTTATGTGCTTTTTGCACACCTTATTGCTGTTTTTAACGCAAACAAACGGAACAATTACGTTCGTTCTCGGAGGTGGATTTCGTAACTTTGTAACGGCTATCTTCGCACTAGCAATAACTCACTTAACGTACAAATTTTACTACTTGTCTCGTCATTGAACATATTTATTTTAACTTATTTCATTAAAACTTCGTTTAATGATGATAAATTTTCTTAAACAAATCACACACTTCTTGGGCGAACGTTACTTGATTGTACTTTGTTGTATACTCCGTCGCCTTATTTACTTTTGCCAAAGAATCAGTGTTTTGCGTTAATATACTTGGAACTTCATTAGGGTTTCCAATTATAAAAGCATTTTCTTTGTTAAGCACGTCACCAAACACTGCATTTTTATTAATAATTATTGCCGTTTTGGCGGCAATTATTTCAACGAGTGACATCATCCCAAGTTTTATATTGCTAAACCCAAAGAAAAAACTTGCACCATAGAGCCCAGAACGATAAACGTCTTCACGAACAATTGGCGACACAATTAAGTTTTTAGCTGTGAATTTATCAAGGCCGCGCAATCGTAACTTACTAATAAGCGTTTTGCGCGCACTTACAAAGACATAAAAGTTATGTGAAGGCACTGCTTTGGCAAGTTTGTTTAAAATTGGGATTTTCTCGTTACGTTCACGAATGTTAATTACTGAAATAACATACTTTTGCTCGTCATTTGCACGGAAATATCGCACAAATGGTTCTTTTCCAAGTTTCTCTAATTGGGCATAAAAGTCAGGACGCACCCCGTTTCTAATCGTAAAGACGGGGATTCTAACTTTAAGCTTTCGCAAATACAATTTCGCTTCTTGGCTCGGTACAATAATTGCATCCATCATGTTAATCGTTGCAAGTTTGTGTTTGGGAATATATCTTTCGCCATGTTTGTTGCGCCGGACAATTTCCGCATCGGCATCAGTGCTGGCGTAAAACATCCACAACAAAGTGGGAACACCACGCATTGCATAATACCTAATTAAGCTTGTCGATTTCTGTCGTAAGTCGATAAAATTTGCAATGCTAACGTTTTTTTCGTGTTTTTCTACAACTTCGACGTTCGTTTTCTCGCACGCGGCAATAATATGTCGCTTTAGCTGCGCAGCTTCAAATGTTTTGGTTTGTTTATGAACGTTAAAATGAATTAAAATTTTCATTGTTTTTATTCGTTGTCTGTTTCGCTAACAACGTTTTCAAATTCTTCCTCATCAACAACTTCGGCGTCATCGCTTCTTTCGACAACCGCAAACGATGCGACAACATCACGTTCACGTAATCTAATTACACGGACGCCCATTGTATTGCGTCCAGTTTCATTAATTTGCGCTAAGCTCGTACGGATAACCATGCCTGAGTTCGTTGTAACAAATAAATCTTCGTCACCCTGTATTGCACAAATACCCGCTAAAACCCCGTTTTTCTCGTTTGCTTTAACGGTAATAACACCTTTTGAGCCGCGTTTTGTGAGCCGGTAACTTTGCGCATCACTAATCTTGCCGTATCCCTTCGTCGTAAGGGCAAAAATCATATTTCCTTCAAGTGAAGTCGCAACACCGACAACGTGATCTCCTTCGTCGAGCCAAATACCGCGGACCCCCGCAGCCGTGCGCCCCATGGAGCGAACATCATTTTCATCAAAGCGAACCATTTTACCGTTCGTCGCGCCAATACCGATAAATGCCGTACCATCAGTCACTTTTACATCGACGAGCGAATCGCCTTCGCGTAAGTCAATTGCAATTTTCCCATTTTGATTAATCCGTTCAAAATGCGTAAGAGCAGTACGTTTTACGACACCGTTACGTGTAACGTAAAAGAGGAAGTGTTCTTCATCATATTCATTAAGACTTAAAATTGATCGCACTTTTTCTTCACGTTCAATACTAATTAAATTAATAATTGGTGTGCCGCGTGCATCACGCCGATGCGACGGTATTTGATAACCGCGCTTACGATATACTTTACCTTTATCGGTGAAAAACAATATATCTGTATGTGTGTTCGTGTGGACGATAAGATCAACGACATCACTTTCTTTCGTTTTCATCCCTTTTACACCAACACCGCCCCGACGAATCATGCGGAAATCATCCGGACTTACACGTTTTACATAACCTTCACTTGTAAGAAGGACAACAATGTCTTCTTGGGGGATTAAGTCTTCGTTATCAATATCACCATAATCATCACTAATGTCCGTTTTTCGTTCGTCGCCATACTTTGCTCTTATTTCGGCAAGTTCGCTAAGAACTACTTCAACCATATTGTCGCGTGATGATAAAATCGTTTCATATTTTTCAATACTAACTTTTAAGTCTTCACGTTCTTTTTCAAGTTTGCCTTTTTCCAAACCTGTCAAACGCCGTAACGTCATACTTAAAACTTCACGTGTTTGAATTTCGGAAAACGCAAAGCGCTCCATGAGACGATTCGTTGCAACTTCGGTTGATTCACTTGTTTTAATAATGTTTACAATTTCATCAATGTTATCAATTGCGCGTAGCAAACCTTCGACAACGTGATCACGTGCTTTGGCGACTGCGAGTTGATGCTCCGTCCGTCGGCGAATAATTTCAACTTGGAAATTTAAGTAATGCACAAGCAATTCTTTCATATTAAGAATTTTCGGTGCGTTATCAACTAAACATAAGTTAATAATGCCGTAACTTGTTTGCATTCTTGTTTGTTTGAGTAAGTTGTTTAAAACAATTTCCGGGACATGGTCGCGTTTTATTTCAATGACAACACGAATTCCTTCTTTGTTTGATTCGTCCCGAATATCACTAATACCTTCAATCGCCTTATCACGCACCAAACCGGCAATTTGTTCGATTAATCGGGCTTTATTCACTTGATATGGCAATTCATCGATAACTAACCATGTACGATCGCGTCGTTCTTCAAAGTGTGTTTTTGCGCGAACAACAACATTACCTTCCCCGGTTTCAAACGCGGCAAGAATACCTTTACGACCTAAAATTGTCGCGCCCGTTGGAAAGTCGGGGCCCGGCATCACCCGCTCCATAATTTCGCGTGGTGTAACGTCGGGTTCTTTCGCAATTAAGTTAAGTGCATCGATTGTTTCGTTTAAGTTATGTGGAAGCATGTTCGTGGCCATCCCCACCGCAATCCCGCTGCTACCGTTGACAATTAAGTTTGGGAAGCGTGCAGGCAAAACCGCTGGTTCTTTTTCGCTGCCGTCGTAGTTGTCGACAAAATCAATTGTGTTCAAGTTAATATCACGGACCATTTCCGTCGATAAACGTGTCATGCGTGCTTCCGTATAACGCATCGCTGCAGCTTCGTCACCGTCAACACTACCAAAGTTACCGTGACCATCAACTAATGTATAACGCAAACTAAATGGTTGCGCCATGCGCACAAGTGTCGAGTAAATTGCAGCGTCACCGTGCGGGTGGTATTTACCCATGACGTCACCAACAATCCGCGCACTTTTTTTGTGCGGTTTATCAGGCGTCATCCCCGCCTCACTCATCCCGTAAACAATACGGCGGTGAACTGGTTTAAACCCATCACGCACATCCGGAATAGCACGGGCAACGATAACGGACATTGCGTAATCTAAAAATGACCGTTTTACTTCTTCAACAACGTCGATATCGTGCACACCTGTTTGAATTCCTTCAAACTCATGTGTATCTTCAGTTGTTTCTTCTTCGTTAATTAAATCTTTTTTATTATCTTCACTCATCGTTCTACTCCTTAAACATCTAAGTTCTTGACGAACTTCGCGTTTTCGTTAATAAAATCACGGCGCGGATCAACGGCCTCGCCCATTAATTCTTCAAAAATAGTATCGGCTTCTATTGCGTCGGAAATTGTTACGCGGTACAACTTACGTTGTTCAGGATCCATCGTTGTGTTCCAAAGTTGTTGCGCATCCATTTCCCCTAAACCTTTATAGCGTTGGAACGGGTAGCCATCACGCAACTCTAAATCAACCTTAAGTTGTTCAAGCTGCTCATCGTTATAGCAATAATATTGTTTGCCGCGATAATCAACTTTATAAAGTGGCGGTTGCGCAATATAAACGTATCCAGCTTTAATTAATTCACGCATAAAGCGGTTAAAGAACGTTAAGAGCAACACACGGATGTGACTGCCGTCAACGTCCGCGTCTGTCATAATAATTATTTTGTGGTAGCGTGCCTTTGTTATATCGAACTCCTCGGCAATTCCCGCACCAATCGCTTGAATCATGTTGCCAACTTCAGCATTTTCATAAATGCGACGCTCTTGTGCTTTTTGAACGTTTAAAATTTTTCCACGTAATGGTAGTATCGCTTGGGTATGACGATTCCGACCGTTTTTGGCGCTACCACCCGCCGAATTACCTTCAACGATAAATAGTTCGCTTTCAGCAGGGTTTCTGCTTGAACAATCGGCAAGTTTGCCAGGAAGCGTCGTAAATTCAATACCGTCTTTGCGGCGAATGCTTTCTCGCGCTAAGTTAGCCGCGCGACGCGCTTTTGATGAAAGTTGGATTTTTTCCATAATGACTTTTGCTTCATTCGGGTTTTCCATTAAAAACATCTCGAGCTTTTCACCAACAACTTGACTAACGATGCTGCGTACCTCGGGGTTACCAAGCTTCGACTTCGTTTGCCCCTCAAACTCTGGACTTGGGTGTTTAATCGATATAATTGCGGTCATTCCTTCAATGATGTCTTCGTAAATAAACCGCTCATCTTCGTTTTTAAATATTTTGTTTTCACGTGCGTATTTATTAAAAATACGGTTCATCGCTAGGCGGAATCCTTGTTCGTGCGTTCCACCATCAATCGTTTGAATGTTGTTTGCAAACGTAAAGATTGTTTCGCGATATTCGTGTGTGTACTGGATTGCGGCTTCAACTAAAACATGTACTGTTTTATCGTGTTGTTGAAAATCGCCTTTTCCTTCGATAAAGATTACTTCATCAATAAGCGGTGCTGATTTTGTTTTGTTAATGTGTGTAACGTACTCACTAATACCGCCTTCGTAGTAAAACTCTTCTTTAAGTGGCTCTTCGGGCCGTTCATCAGTAACAACAATTTTAATACCGCGGTTTAAAAACGCCATTTGTTTTAAACGATTCGCAATTACTTTAAAATCAAACGATGTTGTTTCTGTAAAGACCGCTGGGTCGGGCATAAACGTAACTTTTGTTCCGCTTAACGTTGTAGGTCCAATCTTTTCAAGTTTTCCAACTGTTTTCCCGCCATCTTCAAACGCAAGATAATATTCGCTTCCCGTTTTATAAACGTTAACTTCAAGCCGCGTACTAAGCGCATTAACAACCGCGGCCCCAACACCGTGAAGTCCTCCGGCAACTTTATAAGCGCCCTCACCAAACTTACCACCAGCGTGAAGCACGGTGAAAATCGTTTCAACCGCAGATTGTTGTGTTTTTTCAACGATATCAACCGGCATCCCCCTACCGTTATCGGTAATGCTGATTGATCCATTTTTATTAATCGTTGCCGTGATTGTGTCACAGTAACCAGCAAGCGCCTCGTCAATTGCGTTATCAACTATTTCCCAGACTAAGTGGTGTAATCCGGTCGCGCCTGTCGAACCGATATACATCCCTGGCCGTTTTCTTACAGCTTCTAGTCCTTCAAGAACAACGATTTTTTCTGCCGTATACTCTTCGCCCGCTTTAAGTTCTTCCTTTGCGGCCTCGAGCTCTAAATCTCTTTCTTTAATTTTAACTTTTTTGTCTTCGCTCATGTCGAAGTCCTCCTTTTGATCCCACTGCTCGTCACATCATATATTGAGTGGGCATGGTTTTTATACACCGTTGCGGTCACAAATACTTGTTGACACGCAAGTAGTAACGTTAGTAGTCGCTCTTGATGCATTTCATCTAATTCGCTAAGCACGTCATCAAGAACGATAATCGGGCGCCGATGCTCTTTTTTCTCCATAAAGTATGGGGCGAGCTTGAGCGCAATCGCAATTAAACGCTTTTGTCCTTGCGAACTATGCGTTTTAACGACCTTTCCGTTTAAAAGCGCGGTCAAATCGTCACGATGTGGTCCTAGTGTCGTCGTTTGCAACACGCGCTCTCTAGCGCGCTCGCGGCGAAGTTTAGCGCGACCCCCACTTGTCAGTGTTGTGCCGCTACCAAGTGTTGTGCGATACGCCAGGCGCACTTGCAGCTTTTCGTCTGTTAATTGCTCGAGTGTTTTGTTAACAACTTTGTTTAATTGTTCAACAAGTTTTTCCCGTTTGGTAATCACAGACACCGCCGCTTTCACGAACTCTTCATCAATTATGTCAAGCACGTCATCGTTGTCCTCGTTTTTTAGTGCGCCGTTACGCTCCTTAAGCAGCTTTTCATAACGAATAAGTTCTGCTAAGTACGCTTCATCACTTTTTATGAGCGTTGCATCAAGGAAACGGCGACGGTTTTGCGGACTTTCATCGAAAAACAACACGTCTGACGGCTGAAAAGTTGTAACCGCAACGTATTTGCTAAGCTCCGATAGCCGGGCAACGCTTTTGTTGTTAACACGCACAACTTTGTGGCGCGGCAGCACCTCGATCTCAACTTGAGTGCGACTCGGTGTGTGAATTGTGGCGTTTACAATTGCTTTGGGGGCACCCTCTTTAATTAAAGCGGCACTGTCGGTCGTGCGAAAACTTTTCGCAAACCCCAAAAAATCAATTGCCTCAACAATGTTTGTTTTACCGATACCGTTTTCGCCGACAATCACGTTAAGACCGCTCGTAAAGAGCACTTGCAAACTTTGGTGATTACGAAAGTTGAACAGTTCTAGTTCACTAATAATCATTCAACGATAATTTCTTTGTTCTCGTAGCGCACACGTTCGCCGCCATAAAGCTTGCGACCCCGTCTTGTTTCCACTACGCCATCAACAAAAACCTCGCCAGCTTGGATCACGATTTTCGCGTGGCCGCCGCTCTGGACAAGGTCGTGCTTTTTAAGCGCTTGTTGCAACGTAATATAATGCTCTTCGTTCACAAATTTTATCCCTTTGTAATCACTGTTAGCATTATACCATGTATAAAGAAAAAAGGGAATATATATATTCCCTTGTTAATTTCGTTGTTTTAAACGCACTTTTCATCGCCGTTACGCCGTTTCACGCGAGCGCTTGTCGCCAAGTGTGTGCCGCGCTTTCGTGGCGCTAAAAGGCGCTCTAATTTGTTTACGTTCTAATCGGTGTAACGATAATAACGAGACTGTCGTCTGCGGCAACTTTAACACTAAATGGTTTGTTCGCGCCGTTAAATCCGATAATAACGTCTTCAGCTAAACACGCTTTAATTGCGCTTGCAACTAGTAGGTGGTTAAACGAAATTTCGAGCGGCTCACCTGTATAACGGCAAAGCGATACAACTTCTTTGGCACTTTCAGCCGCGTGCGATTTCGATGAAACGACAACTTCGCCAGCAGCGAGTGTAAGTTTTACAATGTTTTCACGATCGGAGAGCGCTAAAATAGAAACGCGGTCCATCGCTTTTAATATTTCGTTCGCATTCACTTCTAAGAACGAGGCGTGCGATTTTGGAATAATGTTGCGGGTTTGTGGGTATTCGCCAATTACGAGTCGGGAAACAACAAGTGTGTTACCAAACGAGAAACTCACCTTGTTTTCGGCCGCACGGATTTCAAGTACGTCAACGTCACCAATTGCTTCAAGCAACTTCGCTACGTCACTTACGATTTTCGCGGGCACGTTTGCCACGAATTCGGCGTTGTCGCGTAGCGTCACAACTTTTTGTGCTAGTCGAGCCGAGTCAGTTGCGACGGCGGTAAGTTTGCCGTTGCGTGCTGTTAAGTTTAGCGCCGTTAAAATCGGCCGTTGTTCTTTTGAACTTGCCGCGAACGCTGTTTGCTCGACTAAACGCGTAAATTCTTTTGCGGTGATATCAAAAAGCGTGCCTTCACTACTTAAATCAAGATCAGGATATTCTTTTGGATCAACTGAACTTAAGCGATACTCGGTACGACCGTCACTAATTTGGGCGATTGTTTGATCGATAATTTCGACATCAATTTCGCCGCCTTCCATTTTACGAATTGATTCATTGAGCATTTTGCTCGAAATAAGCGCATCACCCGGTTCATAAACACGAATAACTTCAAGTTCATCGATGCTCATGGGGATATGCGTGCGAATCGCAAGTTCATTATTTGAACCAAGTAAAGTAAGCCCGGTCTCATCTAGCTGTAGCAAGATGTTTCCAAGTACAGGAATCGGTGTTTTTGTAAATGTTGGACGTGAGGCAATCGTTAATCCTTTGAGAAATTGTTCACGATTAATTTTGAATTTCATAAGTTTATATATATTCCTTTCTCTTGATGATAATAATAAGGGCTGTTAATTGTGGGGATAACTTCCCTTAAATTCATTTTTCAATACAATATTTTACCACGTTTTCGTGGGTTTTATTACATAAACATCATTTTAGACGACTTTTTAGCTCCTTAATTACGTGCTGCATTGCTGCGTCTTCTATCAACTGTTTTTCCACTTTTACAACCGCACTAATAACAGTTGAATGGTCTCTACCCCCAAATGCCTTACCTACACGTGTAAACGGCAAGTCTAAAACTTCACGCGTTAAGTACATTGCAACGTGGCGAGCTAGTGCAACTTGGTTTGTGCGATTGCGTCCCATTAAGAGCGCTGGCGTTAAGTTGTAATAATCAGCGACAACATTGATAATGCGCGTTTCATTTAATTTTGTTTTCGCAGTGTGGCCATTTGCAAGTGACTGCACGGAGTTAAGCGCGACGTCCATCGTAATATATTTCGTAGGCGAGATGCTTACGACGTAAAAAAGCAAACGATTGAGCGCGCCTTCAAGCTCACGAACGTTATTAGGGAAACTTTCGGCGAAAAAAGTAATAACTTCTTCGTCAAAATCTTCTAAAAGTAAGTTGTTTGCTTCGATTTTCTTGCGTAAAATATTTTTTCGTGTCTCTATGTCGGGAGTTGAGATACTAATTTGGAGTCCGGAATTGAACCGCGTCACTAATCTTTCTTCTAATCCTTTGAGTTCGCTAGGGTGGCGGTCACTAGTGATAACGATCTGCTTATTATTATTTACAAGCGTGTTGAAAATATGGAAAAACATCTCACTTGTACCCGGTTTATTCGCTAAAAACTGCACATCATCGACGAGCAAAACGTCAATTGTGCGGAAAAAGTCTTTCATCGATTCGCCTTCGTTTTCACGGACGAAACGAATGAATTCTTCTGTGAATTCGTCGGCGGTAACGTAAAGCACCTTTAAGTTAGCGCTATTTGCGCGGACATGGTTCCCAATTGCGTGTAGCAAGTGAGTTTTACCAAGGCCAGAAGCCGAGAACAAAAAGAGTGGATTATATAGTTTTCCCGGCGTGTTGGCGATTACGATAGCAGCCTGATATGCCTGAAGGTTACTCGTTTGGCCGACAACAAAGTTGTCGAATGTCAAGTTTGCATTAAGTTTTGCGTTTTTAAACAGTGCGGAATCTTTTGACTTTGCCGCAAGTTCGTTAATTGTTGGAATTTCCGAACGCACAATAAAAGAGACGATATAATCAGACTCTGTTACTTCGTTAACTACTTCACGCACTAAATCACTATAATTAGCGCCGAGCATTGACTTTGCAAGTTCGGAATTAGCGATTACAGTAATGATGTTATTATCAATAGAGTGAACATAAGTATCAACGAAAAAAGCAACGTAAACATGGCGGTCAGTAATCCGATCTTGGATTTTCGCTAAAACGCGATCCCACATCTGTGTAATTTCTGAAACTGACCTAACCATATACTATTCCTCCGCGATACATAATAATAATTTAACATAAAGTTTATATGTAAAAAAGCAAAAAAAGTAAGGCGTTGTTTTATCCACAACAAAATTGCAAAAAACACACGATTATATGGACTTGTCCACAATATCCACAAAATTACAGTGTGGATAAAGATGTGGATAACACTTTCCCTGTGGAGAACGTGGATAAAAAAATTGGTTTTCCCCATCGTAAATTGTTTGTCAACAGTGAAAAGGCAACATATAATCATACATTTCGTTGTTTTCACCGAAAAACAAAGACCGCCCCACAGTTATGTTGAGAAAAAACAGATAAATCATAAAACACGTACAAAAGTGGCGAGTTTTACAGCTTTTTTGTAAGAAAACCCCCATAAAAACAAATATACTTTGTTCAATTAAATTGAACTATTCTTTTAATTGTTTGACTTTTACTTTGTAAACACTTAAAATAAAGCGCGAGTATAAATTGAAAATTTATCGTTTAAGGAGAGTATTATGAAACGTACATATCAACCAAGTAAAATTAAACGGGCCCGAGTTCACGGTTTCCGTGAAAGAATGTCGACACCAAGTGGTCGCAACGTTCTTAAAGCTCGTCGTGCTAAAGGACGCAGCAAACTTACGGTATAAGGTTAAAAGTGAATAAGGAACACCGGATCCGCAAAAATGAAGACTTTACTAGAATTATTAAAACGGGTAGACGCATTAAAGGCGAACCGTTTAATATTTTCTATCGTAAAAACGACGTAAGCCGTTTTCGTCTTGGCGTTGCGACGAGTAAAAAAATTGGCAACGCTGTTGTTCGCAATAAAGTAAGAAGACAATTAAAAGCAATGATGCGAGATTATAAGACAAAACTAATGTATGACATAGTTATTGTTGCAAAACCACAAATTCACGAGTTCACATTTGCTGAGCTCACCGCGCTTCTCGCACAGTTGCTTAACCAAATGGGAGAAAAATAATGCGTAAAAATAAAAAAAGATTTTTAAAGCTAGGCGCACTTGTTGCTGGGATTTTTGTTTTAGCAAGCTGTACGAAAAGTTTTTGTTCAGAAAAAGACGTCGCCCATATGCTTTATAAGCTTGATAGCGGTCTCGTAACGACAGTTAACGAAACAACACAAGAAACAGAGTTTGTTTATAATGAAACACTCGAAGAAATTGTCAAAGGCGCGAACGCTGCTGGCTACCACGTGCCGACAATTGATTATTTTGTTGCACTTGACGCAAAAGTGCTTAATTACGCATTAAGTTTATACGATGAGAGCGCCGACGTTACTACTGCAACTACAGAAGTTAAAGACGCCGCACTTAAAGAATATGGATACTTAAAGTTTTTAGGTAGTAAAGATAACCGCACAACACCAACTAATGGTACGGATTTGTGGGGCAACTGGGAATTATGGAATAAACAAATCGAAATTGAAGAAGGGTACGACTTCGTTCCCGATCGTGATTTTTCTGATTACTATAAAACACAAATTTACAGTAAAGTTAGCGCAAAGCGTTCGTGTATTGCTATTTATGATGGTGAATACGGCCCCAGCGGCGAAGAAAGCCTTGTGCAAAGAAAAACATGGAAGTATGCGTTTGAAAAAGGTTTTATCGAAGGCTTACTTGTTTATCCTGTTGCCGCATTAGTTGACGTTTTAACAAAAGCGTTTGGCGCAGGTGGATGGGGTCAAATTCTCGCAATCTTTATCACAACGATTATTGTTCGTGGTTTATTAATACTTGCGACATTAAAACAAACAATTGGTTCACAAAAAATGCAAGTACTGCAACCGGAACTTGCAAAACTTCAACAAAGATACCCAAATAGCGATACGAACCGCTATGAAAAACAAGCACTTGCGCAAAAACAAATGGAGCTTTACAAGAAGCATGGCATTAATCCGCTTGGTTCAATGCTCATTATGCTTTTACAATTCCCTGTATTTATCGCCGTCTGGGGGGCGATGACGGGTTCGGCTGTATTAGCAAGTGACGCAGTTTTAGGGCTAAACTTAAGTGCACAGCTTGGAGCGTCAATGATTTCAAACTTCTTTAGCAGCGGTTGGTGGACGGCGGTTGTATTATTCATTTTAATGACAAGCACCCAATTCATCAGCACAAGATTATCAACATGGCTTAACAAAGAAAAAACGAAAAACATCGCTAAAACACAAGTTAATCCTGCAGCCACCAAACAACAGTCACAAGCAAAAACAATGATGAACGTAATGTTTATTATGATTATCGTTATGTCAGTAACGCTACCAGCAGCAATGGGTGTGTATTGGTTAGTTGGTGCGATTATTTCAATCGTCCAAACTTATTCAATTCACAAAGTAATGGAAAGGAAGAAAAAGTAATGCGCATATTTGAAGCAAAAACACTTGAGGAAGTACTTGAGATTGCTAGCGAAGAGTTTGGTGTTGATAAAGAACAACTCGCATACGAAATCGTTGATGAAAAACGCGGTTTGTTAAAAAAACACGTTATTGTTAATGTATTTGAAACGACCGACTTCATTGATTACGCAATTGAGTACTTAACATTAGTTATTACGAAACTTGGGTTAGAACTAGAAGTAACCCCGCGCCTTGAAGGCGAAATTATTAAATTAAACATGAACACAAACCACAACTCCATATTAATTGGAAAAAACGGTAAAACATTACAAGCATTAAACGAACTAGTAACACTAGCGACTTCGATTAAATATAAAAAACGAATTCGAGTCATGCTTGATATTAACGATTACAAGAGTGATCGCTATCGTCGTGTAGTTAGTATTGCGCGTCGGGTTGCTAATGAAGTTAGTAAAACACGGCAAACAGTCACACTTGATCCAATGCCAAGCGATGAACGTCGAGCAGTGCACAACGCCTTATCAAATCATCGCCACGTTATAACCGAGTCAATCGGTGCAGGACGGGAACGTAAAATCGTGATCAAACACAAACGTACACCGCAACCAATCGCCGAAAAAGACTTACCGGAAAGCGAAAAACAGTAAATAAAATTAACCACCAATAAGGTGGTTTTTTTTAAACATACTTATAAATATGTTACAATTTTCGTATGATTGATACGATCGTTGCCTTAGCAACGCCACCAATGATGGGCGCACTTGCTGTAATCCGTGTTTCAGGGCCGGATGCATTTAATATTGTGACAAAAGTATTTTCAAAAGATTTAACAAAAGTAACGAAAAGGACAGTATTTTACGGTTTAATTAAGGATGACGAAGAAATTATTGACGAAGTTTTATTAACGTGTTTTGTCGCTCCACATAGTTTTACGGGCGAAAACATCGTCGAAATTAGCGCACATGGCAGCATGCTTATTGCGAACGAAATAATTACACTCCTCGTTGCGCGTGGTGCGCGGCTTGCGGTCGCGGGCGAATTTTCTAATCGCGCCTATATTAATGGGAAGTTTGACTTAGTCCAAGCTGAGGCGATTAACGACATGATTAGTGCGACCACACATGAAGCTAAAAAACTTTCACTGCTTTCTTTAACGGGCGAAACAAGTAAAATTGTTTATCCGTTGCGTAAAAAAATCGCCGATATTGTTTCACTTATCGAAGTAAACATCGATTATCCGGAGTATTTAGATATCGAACAAGCGAACTATGAAATGATTATTAGCGAAGTAACACGTATTAACAAGGAAATTAAGCGGTTAATTGCAGAAGGCAAACAAGGGCAAATAATTAAAGAAGGACTTAAGGTTGCAATTGTTGGGAAACCAAATGTTGGTAAATCTTCGCTTTTAAACGCGTTATTACAAGAAGATAAAGCAATTGTTACTGATATTGCCGGTACGACACGCGATGTTGTTGAAGGTGAAATTAATTTTAAAGGTATTAAACTTCTTTTACTTGATACAGCAGGTATTCGTGAAAGTAAAGACGTGATCGAAAACGTCGGTATTACTAAAAGTAAGCAAACAATTGCCGCAGCAGATTTAGTAATTTATGTAAAAGATGCAACGGAAAACGAAGAAGAAAACATGTTTGGCCCACTTATTAAAGATAAAAAAGTCATTACTGTATACAACAAAGCTGACTTGGCGACAGAGAAAGATGAAAACAAACTACTTGTCTCCGCTTTAACAAATGACTTACGTGCGTTAGAACAAGCAATCGTGAAAACAATTGGGCTTGAACAAGAAAGTTATATTCGCCCAAGTTTAAACAATGCGCGGCAAATTGCGCTTTTAACAAAAACGTATGACGAGCTCGAAAACGCGAAAAACGAAGCGTTAAACAATGTCCCGCTTGATTTAATTAGCGTTTCACTTCAACAAGCATTTTTTACAATTAAAGAAATATTAGGAGAAACACACGATCGTGACTTAGATAAAGAAATTTTCTCACGGTTTTGTTTAGGTAAATAACGATGTATATTGATACGCATTGCCATATTAATAGTTATAAGTACAAAAATAGTGAACAAACATATGTTCTTGAAGCTCATAAAGTTGGAGTGGCAAAATTTATCGTTGTCGGCTGGGACATCGCTTCAAGCATACATGCGATTAAACTTGCGGAACAATACGCAAGTGTTTATGCGGCAGTTGGTATCCATCCAGTTGACGCTGTTAAATATGAATTAAAAGAGATCGAGAAATTACGACCATTATTAAGTCATCCAAAAGTTGTAGCGCTTGGTGAAATCGGTTTAGATTATCATTGGATTAAAGATGAAGATGGGCAGGCGAAACAACACGACTTCTTTATTAAACAAATCGCACTAGCCGATGAATTTAAAAAACCTGTTATTATTCATATGCGTGACGCAACCCAAGCCACTTTTGAAATCTTAAACGCCCATAAACCACAATATAGCGGTGTTATGCACTCTTATTCGGGCTCGGTCGAAATGATGAGTAATTTCTTGAAACTCGATATGTATATTGGTCTAGGTGGTCCGGTTACGTTTTTAAACGCAAAAACACCGAAAGAAGTCGCAAAGCTTGTACCATTTTCAAAGCTGTTAATTGAAACAGATGCCCCATATTTAACCCCACATCCGCATCGCGGCAAAACGAACGGCAGCCACTTCTTGCCCCTTGTTGCCGCGGAAATAGCAACCTTACGTGAAGTAAGTGTGAACGAAGTCGCACAAATGACGACGGCTAATGCGTCAAAGTTATTCGGAATATAAATAAAATGAAGTCAACTGTATTCGTTGTTGAAGGTAAAACAGATAAAGCGCTATTGCAATCATATGTTAATAATTATGTAGTGATTACCGACGGAAATAACGTTTCACGTGAAACAATTAAACATTTGCAACAGTTAGAAAAGCACCATAGCATCGTTTTAATCACGGATCCAGATATGACGGGTGACGCAATAAACGCTAAACTTCGAAGTGAGCTCCGTAACCCAGGTGTAATCACAATTGCGCAAACAGCGATGCAAAGTGCAAAAAAAATTGGTATTGCTGAAAGTAACCGCGCTGCACTAGTAAAGGAACTAGCGATTTATCCGCAAAAAACAACAGCAATCACAACAATTAACTATTATGATTTTTGGCTATTTCACCAAAACGAGTTACGTGATAAAACGAGACAAAAACATTTCGTTGATACTTTTTCATTGTTAAATCGCGGTGTTAAATCGCTTCACGAACAGCTACAATATTTAGGGTATACAACTGAAGACATAAAAAGGTGGGCAAATAGATGAATAAAGACGATGTTTTAGCGGTTTTAACAGAACATAAAATGAGCCCCCAAAAGCAAAAAGGACAAAACTTTTTAATTGATGAAACGATCAGTAAACGCATCGTTGCGCAATTAACGGGTAACCACACTAATGTTTTAGAAATCGGCCCAGGGTTAGGTGCGCTTACAAAACATTTAGCGTTAAAGTATAACGTCACTGCTGTTGAGTTAGACCGCGGGTTTGCGCGCTATATCAGTGAGCAATATCATAACGTTGTAGTAGTTAACAACAATATCTTAAAATATAAAGTTCCACGTGAAACAACCGCAGCAATTAGCAACCTTCCGTATTACATTACAACTAAATCAATTGAGCACATTATTATTAAACACGAACACATAACGGAATTCGTTTTTATGACGGAAAGCGACGTCGGGCTTCGTTTATTTGCTAATGCGCAAACAAAAGCGTATAGCCCGCTTGCAATCGTATTACATCTTTTTGGAACATTAACGAAGTGTTTCGATGTAAGCAATAAACACTTTTATCCAAAACCGTACGTTAACAGTACTGTTTTCCGTTTTGTCCGCAACGACAATACTGTAAACATTGATGCCTTTTATAAGTTACTTAAAACATTATTTGCAAGTCGCCGTAAAACATTATTAAACAACGCTAAACATTTACACGAATATAAAGCGATTGTCGCTTTTTTAGATTACGCACAAATTGATCAAAGTGTACGCACGGAGCAATTAACACCAGAAACACTACTAAACTTATATAACTATGTAAATAACGAACAAAAAGAGCAGTAACAAATTATATTTGTTATCATTAATATATGGTAGTTCGAGCTAACGCACGTTTAAGTGTCGCTGTTAATGTTATTACTAAGCAAGATAGTTCCGCAGTTAATACTTTGGAACTAGTTTTACCATTAGCGTACCGTGATAATATCGAAATTGACTTTCTTGCCAGCGGTTTTCCCCATGATATCGTTCATTATGCTACTAACTCACTGCACATTGGTGAAAAAGCGATAATTGATGAAGCGTTACAAGCAATGGCAAACCATTTTAACTATAAAGAACGCTTTCACGTTAAAATTCATAAAAACATTCCAACAGGATACGGACTTGGCAGTGGCGCAAGCAATGCATGGCAAGTAATGCGGGCGGTAGCAAAACTCTTAAAGTTAAATACTACACCAGAGCAACTATTAAAAATAGCACAATCAATTAAACATGATATTGCTTACTTCTATACGAATAAACCGGCGCTTTTTAATACATATGCACAAGAAGCGACACCGCTAACTTTTAAATTTGAGCCACATATTTTACTAATAATGCCTAAACGTATTATTAATAAAGACGAACTCGTCCAGATGTTTAAACTTTCACCCAAGCACCACAGAAACTTAAATAACTTACACACAGCTGCAATAAGCAGTTTAAATGAGTTAAGCACACTTTTAACAAATGACTTTCATGAAGCAGCGATGCAAATGCCAGAAATAAACGCAATATATGAATCGCTCCAACAATACGAAAACGTTACTTACGGTGTTGCGGGGCGCGGAACGATTATTTACGTTTTAAGTGAAAGTCGAACGCCTATAAGGAAAATACGTGATTTTTATCGGAAACAAAACTATAATACAATAATTACAACAATTAATTAAGGAGATTTTTATGAAAGTAAACGCGATCGTTCTTGCCGCAGGCAAAGGCACAAGGATGCGCTCGGCTAATGAACACATTGCTAAAGTTGGCTATGAGATACTTGGCAAGCCATTAATTCGCTGGGTTTTAGACGCAGCACATCCTGTCGTTAATGGCCGCACCGTCGTTGTTGTCGGTTTTGCGGGCGAACACACTGCAAGTTTAGTGGAAGGCATCGCCGAAATCGCATGGCAACACGAACAAAAAGGGACAGGGCACGCGATTATGCAAACGGCCGACTTACTCGCGCATGAAGACGGAGTTACTTTAATATTAAGTGGTGATGTCCCACTTATAAGCGCTACTTCGCTACGTGAAATGCTTGATACGCACGTTAAAAGCGGCAATGACTTAACATTATTAACTGCAGTGCTCACTAATCCACACGGCTACGGGCGCATATTTCGAACGCCTACAGGTGATGTTAATAAAATTGTTGAGCAAGCAGATTTAAGTGGCAACGAAAGTGCGATAAATGAAGTTAATGCAGGCATGTATGTGTTTGATAATAAAAAACTTTTTGCGGAACTAACGAACTTACGTACCAACAACAAACAAGGCGAACTTTATTTAACCGATACAATCGCCTTATTTCGCCAAAAAGCATATAAAGTTGGTGCCTATATTTTAGAAGATCCAAATGAAATGCTTGGGACAAATGATCGTGTCCAACTTAGTGAAGCCGCAACATTACTAAAACGGCGTGTTAATAAAATGCATATGTATAACGGTGTTACACTTGTGGATCCAGAAAACACATATATTGGACCCGATGTCCAAATTAAACAAGATACGATTATTAACCCAGGGACAACAATACTTGGCGCCTCCGTGCTTGGTGCGAATAATACGATTGGCCCAAACACGTTTATTAACAACACAACGCTTGGCAACAATAACAGCGTTAGTATGAGCCATATTGAAGATAGCACTATTGCCGATAACAACAACATCGGGCCTTTTACCCGTATTCGGCAACGTGCGGTTATTGGCAGCAACGTACGGCTAGGCAATTATGTTGAACTTAAAAATACAACACTTGCGGACGGCGTAAAAGTTGCGCACCTAACGTATTTAGGTGATACACATGTTGGCGCAAACACAAATATTGGTGCGGGCACAATTACGGCGAATTATGACGGTAAAAACAAACTGAAAACTATTATTGGCAAAAACGTCTTTATTGGCTCAAACTCAACATTACTTGCGCCACTAACGATTAATGATGGCGCATATATTGCTGGCGGATCGACAATTAATGAAGATGTTAGTGAAGACACACTCGCAATCGGTCGCGCACGTCAAGTTAATAAAGAAGGCTACGCGAAAAAGTTCCGTAAATAAACAAGCAAACAGCGTTAAACAAAAAAACCTCCGCATCAAAAATGTGGAGGTTTTGTTTAACTTAGATAAGTAAACGTTTATTTTTTGTTAGCAAGTTCAGCTTTAAGTGTTGCGTGCGCTGCAGCAAGCCGTGCAATTGGGACACGGAATGGTGAACAGCTGACGTAATCTAAGCCAACGCTATCAAAGAATTCAACGGACACAGGGTCACCACCGTGCTCACCACAAATACCTAAATCAAGGTCTTTGTTTGCTGCGCGGCCCCGTTCTGCTGCTAAGCGAACGAGTTGGCCAACACCTTCTTGGTCAATTGTTTGGAATGGATCTTGTTCGAAAATACGAGCATCGAAGTAATCAGGGATAAACTTCGTTGCGTCATCACGGCTAAATCCATACGCCATTTGCGTTAAGTCGTTCGTTCCGAAACTAAAGAATTCAGCTTCTAATGCAACTTCGTCTGCAAGTAGTGCTGCACGTGGGATTTCAATCATTGTACCGACTGAGTACTCTAATTTTTGGCCACTAGCTTTAACTAATTTTTCCGCAGTTGCAACGACAACGTCTTTAACGTACTTGAGTTCTTTAACATCAAGCACTAATGGAATCATAATTTCTGGGTGAATAACTTTGCCCGTGTCTTTTTGCGCGCGTAATGCCGCATTAATAATTGCGGTCGTTTGCATCGCGGCGATTTCTGGGTAAGAAACAGCAAGACGGACACCACGGTGACCCATCATTGGGTTGAATTCGTGGAGTAAGTTAATGCGCTCTTTTACTTGGGCAACGTCAAGTTTGAGTTCTTTTGCAAGTTTGACGATTTGTTCTTCTTCTTGCGGTAAGAATTCGTGTAACGGTGGATCAAGTAACCGAATTGTTACGTTCATACCAAGCATAACTTTATAAATTTCATAGAAGTCATTTTCTTGGTGTGGAAGAATTTTATTTAATGCGACTTCGCGTTCTTCCTTGTTTTTCGCGAGAATCATTTGGCGCATGTAGAACACACGGTCTTCTTCAAAGAACATATGTTCGGTCCGGCATAAACCGATACCTTCGGCACCAAAGTCACGACCAGTTTGGGCGTCATGTGGTGTGTCAGCGTTAACACGGACACGCATTCTGCGGAATTTATCCGCTAATTCCATGACACGTTTGAAGTCACCGGTAAGTGTTGGTTCGACAAGTGGTAATTCACCGACATAAATATTTCCGGTTGAACCATCAATACTAATAACGTCGTCCTTACCGTAAACTACGTCACCAACACGCATTGTGCCAGCGCGTTCGTCAACGATCACACTTGTTGCACCGGCGATACAAGTTTTACCCATACCACGAGCAACAACAGCAGCGTGACTAGTCATGCCACCACGTGCGGTTAAAATACCTTCGGCGGCGACCATACCAGCGATGTCTTCTGGTGAGGTTTCGTTTCGAACTAAAATAACTTTTTCACCAGCAGCGTGCCGTGCAGCAGCGTCACTAGCGATAAATGAAATTTTTCCAGTTGCGGCACCAGGCGAAGCTGGAAGTCCACCGGCAATTGGTTTTGTTTTTGCAAGTGCTTTTTCATCAAAGCCCGGGTGCAATAAACTATCGAGTAAGTGTGGTTCAACTTTAAGCACTGCTTCTTTTTCACTAATTAAACCTTCATCTAAAAGGTCAACGGCGATTTTAAGTGCAGCGTTTGCCGTTCTTTTACCGTTACGTGTTTGTAAGAAGTAAAGTTTGCCATCTTCCACCGTGAACTCCATATCTTGCATGTCGCGGTAATGGTGTTCCATTTTGTAAACGATGTCTTCAAATTCTTTGTAAACGCGTGGCATGTTATTAGCAAGCCAGCTAATTGGATACGGTGTACGAATACCGGCAACAACGTCTTCACCTTGAGCGTTTGGTAAGTATTCAGCAAAGATTACTTTTTCACCTGTGGCTGGTGAGCGCGAGAATGCAACACCGGTTCCACTTGTTTCGCCTTTGTTACCATAAACCATTGATTGGACGTTTACAGCTGTACCCCATTCGTATGGAATGTGGTGCATTTTGCGGTAAACATCGGCACGTTCGTTGTCCCAACTACGGAAAACAGCGGTAACTGCTTCGAGTAATTGTTCACGTGGATCAGTTGGGAAGTCTTCACCAAGCGCTTTTTTGTAATACGCTTTGTATTGCTCAATTAATTTTTTAAGGTGTTTTTGGTCTAACTCACTGTCAAGTTCAACACCAGCTTCCTTTTTAATGTCACTAAGCATGTTTTCCATATCTTCACGGGAAAGACCACGGACGACGTTTGTATACATCATAATAAAACGACGGTAGCTATCCCACGCGAACGTTTCATTGTTCATTTCTTTCGTCATAACTTCTGCGACGTCATCGTTTAAACCTAAGTTTAAGATCGTGTCCATCATGCCTGGCATCGATACACGTGCGCCAGAACGAACACTAACTAAAAGTGGATTTTTCTTACCACCAAACGTTTTACCGGTTTCTTTTTCTAAGCCAGTAATTGCGTCATTAATTTGTTCGACGACGTATTTTGGTAAATTTCGGCCCTCTTTGTAATAAAGGAGACACGCTTCTGTTGTGACCGTAAAACCTTCCGGTACAGGAATTCCTACGGAAATCATTTCAGCAAGCCCAGCCCCTTTTCCGCCCAAGATCTCTTTACCTAATGGTAAACCTTTTGGATCCATAAACGAATAGACATATTTCTTTTCTGCCATATTTCCTCCTTTGTTTTTAGCAGTATTTTACATACCTCAAGAAGTATAATATCATAGATATTAAGATAATAGCGCTTACAACGTCTTAAAAATGCGAAAAAAGATGTTTTTAGGTAATAATTACCGCTATTTGTTACAATAAAAAGAGAAAAACAAGGAAAACATATGAAAAATGAAAATACTGTGTTAGCAATTGACTTTGGTACTCAATCAATTAGAGTCGCAATTGTTAACGAAAAAGGGGATATTCTTGCCCTTATTAAAAATAAATACGATCAATCTTATTTTAGTAGTAAACCAGGGTATGCCGAACAAAATCCTGAATACTATTGGCAAAAACTTGTTGAATCAACAAAAGAATTAGCAACAAAACATGAAGCACTCCTTCGTGAAGTGCGTGCTTTTAGTGTGACGACATTTCGCGATAGCGCCGTCTTTTTAGATGAAAACTTTGTACCGACACGGCCGATGGTGCTTTGGCTTGATCAACGCCAAGCAAACTTAAATGAAAAACTTCCGCTGTTACGGCGCATTATTTTTTCACTCGTCGGTATGAAAGAAACAATTAATTTGAATATGAAACGCACGCCGGCAATTTGGGTGCAAGAAAACGAACCGGAAATATGGACAAAAACAAAGTATTACATGAATATTTCCACATACATTACATATCGTCTGTTAGGTAAATACATTGATAGCGCCGCGAATCAAACAGGCCACTTCCCGATCCACTTCCGTCGTGGTAAATGGTATGGCGACAATGCGCTAAAAAATATTTTCCGTATTCCAAACGCAAAACTTTGTGAAATTGTTGAGCAAGGTACAATGTTGGGAACGATAAGCGCGGAAGTAAGTAAAGAAACAATGTTACCGGAAGGTTTACAAATGTTTGCCGGCGGCACGGATAAAGGTAACGAAGCAATTGGTACAGGTTGTGTAAATAATAATTTCGCTTCAATTTCGTATGGCACCGCAAGTAGTATTAGCGTTGCTTCACGTCGTTATGCAAGTCCAGAACGGTTTTTACCAGCATACAGCGCACCGCTGCCGAAACTATTCCAATTAGAAGTGCAAGTATATCGTGGTTATTGGACCGTTAGTTGGTTTATTGAAGAGATTGCTGCAAATGAAACAGTTGAAGCAAACATTGAGCGGCTTGCTACGGAAGAAGTGTTAAATAAAAAAATGCTTGCGGTTAGTCCGGGTGCTGAAGGTTTAGTGCTGCAACCATATTGGGGCCCAGGATTAAAACGACCGGAGGCACGTGGTTCAATTATCGGTTTTAGTGATTTCCATACCCGCATTCATATTTACCGCGCGTTAATCGAGGGAATTGCGTTTGCATTATTTGAAGGATTAGCAAGCATTGAAAAACAACTGCACCATAAAGTTAAAGAAATTCGTGTTTCTGGCGGTGGTTCACAAAGCGACGCTATTTGTCAAATTACTGCCGATATTTTTGGCCTTACCGTACGCCGCACCCAAACGTATGAGACAGCTGTAATTGGTACGGCGATTGCGACAATGAAGTTTTTAAATGTGTATGAAACGCTCGAAGATGCGGTGGCAAACATGGTGCATATTGAAAAATCATTTATGCCAAACGCTGAAAACAATAAAAAATACGCCTATTTGTATAAAGGCGTATATCGTGAACTTTATCCGCGTTTAGCAACGGTTTACAAACGACTTAAGAAGTTTCGTTAGATTTATCATTGTTGTTATTTTCGTTATCTATCCCAAGAAATTGGGCGTTATATAAACTTGCATAAAAACCATCAGCTTTTAGCAACTCATCATGTTTGCCAGTTTCAATAATGTCACCGTTATGCATAACAAGAATGTTTTTGGCGTTTTTAATTGTGCTTAAGCGGTGCGCAATAATGAAGGTAGTGCGATTTTTCATAATTTCATCCATTACTTTTTGAATCGCAAATTCGGTCCGTGTATCAACGCTGCTTGTCGCTTCGTCAAGAATAAGAATTTTTGGATCAGCAATAATCGCGCGAGCGATTGTGAGTAATTGGCGCTGTCCTTGCGAAATGTTTGTGCCGTCTTCATTTAAGACAAAATCGTATTCACCAGGCAGTGTTGTAATAAAGTGGTGCGCTCGTGCTGCTTTTGCCGCTGCAATAATTTGTTCTTCCGTTGCATCTTTGTTACCGTAACGGATATTGTTACGGATTGAGCCTTTAAATAACCATGTATCTTGTAAAACCATGCCTACACTACTACGTAGTGCACTGCGTGTGTAATCGCGGATGTCAATACCATCAAGCGTAATTTTACCTTCATTAATTTCATAAAAGCGCATAATTAAGTTAACTAATGTCGTCTTACCAGCGCCAGTTGGACCAACGATTGCAATTGTATCACCGGGATTTACGTGTAAATCTAAATCGGTAATAAGTTTACGTTCGGGTGTATAACTAAAGGCAACTTTTTTAAAGCAAAATTCACCTTTAACTTTTTCATTTGTGGCCACGGCGTCTTCGGCATCAGCACTTTGTTCTTCTTCTTCAAGCAAACCAAACACACGTTCTGCGCCTGCAAGCGTTGTTTGAATCGTATTTGATAACTGGCCGATTTGGAAAAACGGTTGTTGGAAGTTATTTAAAAAGATGATAAATGCAGGCAAAACCGCAATATTATTAATAACGCCGACAACAACTAATACACCAAGAAAGCCTAAGTTGCTAACGAAACGTAGTGAAGGGAAAATAAAGGAACTAAGCCATTGAGAAATAAAGTTAGCGTGTGCCATTTCATTATTTATATCAACAAATTGTGCGATTTGATTGCCTTGTTGATTAAAAAGTTGGACAACGGGCAGTCCCGCAAAGTTTTCTTCAACTTTTCCTTCAAGTTCGCCTTGTTTGTCTTGAAATTTCACAAATTGTTTTTGTGAACGTTTTGTAATAAAAACGGAAACAAGTACGGAAAGTGGCAAAATCCCTAATGCAACAAGCGCAAGTTGCCAACTAACGACAAACATTGCAATTAATGTGCCGACAAATAAAACAACAGAGTTGAATATTTCTGCTAAAACTTGGTTAAGTGATTGTGATATTGCATCAACGTCATTTGTGCCAATCGCAAGAATTTCACCGTGAGTATACTTATCGAAGTATGATAAAGGTAAGCGATCAAGTTTTTCTTTAATGTCTTTGCGTAATTTGTAAGAATAACCAGCAGAAACGCGAATAGAGAGCAAGTTTGCAACTGTCCGTAACACTGTAGATAAAAGAATTAAACCGATGATAATGCCAATATCTACTAGCAGTAATGAAAAATTAAGTCCTCGTGTTAATTCGCCCGGATAAAAATATTTGCCATCAGCAAGTCCGGTCATTATTGTGTTCAGGTGAATTGGTGTATAAATAATTGCTAAGTTCACAAACAACAACAAAATCATTACAACAATGAGTAAGCCTGCATATGGTTTAAAATTACGAACTAAACTTTTTAGTGCTAATTTAAAGTTTTTAGGACGACCGCCACCTTGCCCGCGGCCACGTCCACCATGTCTTCGTGGTCCGTTCATTATTCGCCCCCCACTTCTAGCGCTAATTCGCGCGATCGTTTAATTTCATCAGCATCAAGTTGCGACGCAACAATTTCTTGATAAACCTTACATTTACTAAGTAATTCACTGTGTGTTCCGCAGCCCACTACAATACCGTCATCAAGTACTAAAATTTGATTTGCATCTAAAATCGAACTAACACGCTGAGCAACGATAAAAATTGTTGCATCTTTCGCATAATGTTTTAATTCACTACGTAATCGTATATCAGTGCGGTAATCAAGCGCACTAAATGAATCATCAAAAACATATATTTTCGGCTTACGTACGAGTGCGCGCGCAATTGATAATCGTTGTTTTTGGCCCCCGCTAAAATTACGCCCTGCTTGAGCAACTTCCGCATCAAGCCCTTCTTCTTTACGCATGACAAAATCATAAGCTTGCGCTACTTTAAGCGCCGCAACTAACTCTTCATCAGTTGCATCTTCTTTACCAAAATATAAGTTATCACGAATTGTTCCGCTAAATAAAGTTGCGGTTTGGGGAACAAAACCGATTGCATCGCGCAAATCATCGATTTTAAAATCACGAATATCGTGATCATCAAGCGTAATGCTACCCTCGGTTACATCAAAAAAGCGCGGTAATAAGTTAATAATCGAACTTTTACCAGATCCGGTTGAGCCAACGATAGCGGTAATAGTACCAGGTTTTGCCTCAAAATTAATGTTTTTTAGTGTCGGGTGCGCATTTTCCGAAAACGCAAAAGTAACGTTATTAAATTTAACTTTACCCGCAGTAATTAGTGCTTTATCAAGCGTTTCTTCTTTATCAACGACCGCCGGTTTTACTGCTAAAACGTCATTAATTCGCTTTGCACTCGCGGAAGCATGCGGAAACATAATAAAGGCAAACATCATCATCATAAACGACATCATAATATTTTGAATGTACATTGCTGCGGACATTGTTTGGCCGAAAGTTACTTCCATTCCGTCTAAATTACCGCTTTTTAGAAGTGTGTTAATTAGTAAGAAACCAATAAAGTAAATAGCAATTAAAGCAAAATTGAAAATAATACCGACCATTGGATTAACAATCGTCATTAAACGACCAACGCGGACGTTGCTTGTTGTAAGTTGTTCATTCGCCTCATTAAAATACTTGTTTTCGCGCTCTTCTTGATTAAATGCACGCACAACTCGTACTCCCGTTAAACCTTCACGGAATAAAAGTGTAACGTAGTCAACGTTTTGTTGTATCTTCAAAAACATAGGTGATGCTATAAAAAACGTAATAATCATTAATATAAGCACAAGCGGTAAGGCAACAAGGACGACATAAAAGTAGCCAATATCCAGCGCTAAAAGTTTGCTCGAACCTATAATTAAGAAAACTGGTGCCATCACAAAAACACGATTAATCATAAACATAAAGTTTTGAATGTTGCGTGAGTCATTCGTAACACGCGTTAATAAACTTGCAGTACCAAACTCATTAAGATCACTAAGTGAGTATTGCTCAACGGTTAAAAATGTTTTCTCGCGAACAATTTGGCCAAAACGCGCAACATAATTAGCGTTTGTTAAGCCTTGACCGGCCGCCAAAACAAACGTTAGTGCGGAAACGCCAACCATTTCAAGGCCAATTAGACCAATTTTGCTTAAATCGGCACTTGAAATCGCTTCCCCTGCAGGAATTTGAGCATTATTTAAAATAGCATTAATGCTAGAAATGTAATCAGGTAATTGTAATTGGAGAAATGTTTGGCCAGCAACGAGCACAACAATTATTAATAGCTGCCACCAACGATTTTTCATTAGCCCATATAGTTTAAACATTTATTCGCCTCCTTTAATAAACGGCAAATAAACTGACGCAGCTGTTACGTACTTCCGTTTTACTCCTGCCGAAACGATTGAATTGATAACCCCACCTAAAACATAGTTGACTGAATGCACAAACTCATCGACTGAAAGAGTTGTAATTAATTTATTATTTGCTTGGCCCTCTAAAACGATATTACGGAGAGTTGATGCCCAGCGATTTTGATGTTTTTTAATTTCGCGTGACTTTGGTCCATGCGCTGAAAATATAAACTGCGCATAAAAAGCAAGATTTTTGTTGTTTTTCAAGTGTTCAATAAAATTTGTAATTAAGCCAACAAATTTTAATTCAGGCGCTAAAACCGAGTTATCAAGATTGATAATGAATGGGTTCATCGTTTCTTTTACAACGACGTAAGCCGCATCATAAATTTCATTAACGTTGGCAAAATAATGATATACAAGACTATGACCACAGCCCGCTTCACGCGCAATTGCAGAAATGGAAATTTCTTGAAAAGAAAAACGCGCAAACAATTTAATTGCCGCGTTTATAATCTCGTCTCGCCGTGTAATATTACCTTTTGCCATACGTTAAATAATTATAGCAAAATAGTTGTAAATAACAAACAAATTAATCTTTGATTAAATTTTCTATTTCTTGAGGTGCTAATTTACGAAATTCACCAATTTCCATATCATCGACACGTAAAAAACCGAACTGTTCACGATGTAATGAAATAACGCTAAGATCAAAATGACGAAACATCCGTTTAACTTGGTGGTACTTCCCTTCATAAATTGTAAGCCGCGCTTCTTTTTCTGAAATTATTTCAAGTTTTGCGGGTAATGTTTTGAGTTTTTCATCAATCATAAATCCATTTTCAAATAATGGAATTAAATTGTGATTTATTGCATTGTTCGTAATGACAAAATATGTTTTTGCAATTTTAAATTTCGGATTAATCAAACGATGCGTTAAGGTACCGTTGTTCGTTAAAATTAACGCTCCAGTTGTGTCTTTATCGAGCCGGCCAACTGTATGTAAATCCATTGCTCCAAAAAGTGGATCAAGGTCAAAAACAGTGCTATGTAAGTTGTCGTTATTAGCACAAATATAGCCAGCAGGTTTGTTTAGCAAATAATATTGAAATTGTTCATAAATGATTTTTTCGTCATTAACAAACACTTCATCATGCACTTCATCAACGTGAAAACCAGCGTTTTTAATAACTTTGTTATTAACTGTCACTTTGTGTGTTTGTAAAAGCGCGCGGGCTTCTTTTCTCGTGATTAGTAAAGTTTTACTTAAAAAACGATCAATTCGCATCTTCTTGTGGTTGCTCGTCTTGTTCTTCCTTGTTGCGTTTGAAAATACGGCGGAACAAATTTATAAAGTATGCACTGATTTTTTCGCCATGCTTGTCAGCAATTCGCGCAATAATAAAACTTGTCGGAATGGCAATAATAATTCCACCAATAATATCGGTCGGATAATGGAAACCAAAGTAAAGTCTTGAGTATGCCATGAGCGCTGCCGCAAATAAAGCAGGGACGGCCCACTTACGGTGATATATCGCTACTGTTGTGCCAAAAATAAATGCTGAGAGCGTGTGTCCGCTTACAAATGATTTTGAACCAAGGCTTGGGACCAAAAACTCATTAAATTTACTTTCATTTTTAAACACCTCAACTAAATTACTTAGTGCTTCGACGTGTTCGCCACTTCCTTCAAAACGGAAAGGACGGGGACGATTAAAAATGTATTTTAAGCCATAATTATTAAAACCCGCGACAATTACAAGGCCAGCAAGTACGACAAAACCTGTTTTTCGCGTTTTCTTAAAGCCAATCATTACAAATGAGGCAATAAAGAAGATTAGAGCCATTTCTCCTAAAAAAGTATATATCTTAAAAAACCATGTTATGAAATTAGAAAAATGGGTATTTTCAATTGTCCACCATAAATAACTTATTTCCCAATTCCAAAAATCACTCGCCCATAATTTCTGCATCTTCCTTCTCCTCTACTTGTTTTTTGTGACGCTCTACATATTTAAATAACAAACTTGAAATTACTGCACCCGTAACTACTAGCGCAATAGAAATCACAAATTGCCAAACATTAAAACTCTGATAAATTGGGTCACTATATTCAAGTTTAATTTCACCATTAAAGAAGATAATTATGAGTGATCCAATAATAAAACCAAGAATCGTAAAACTTGTTTTTTCACGTGATTTCTCAAAGCTTTTTTTGTAAATTTTGGCAATTGCGATAAGACCTAAAAACGAGCCAATAACGAAAACGAGTATTGCAAAAAAGTCGTTCCAAAACAAGTTACTTTGCAATAATATAAAACGTTTAAATAAATTTACTACTTCTTCGAAGTAGCCAAAAGCAAAAAGTAATAATGTTCCAGATATTCCCGGCGAAACATGCCCACCCATAGAAATAAACGCAACGACAAAAAGAAGCACAAATTGTATTACGTTAATTGTCGATAAATCTGCTTTAAAGTCCATTAACCACGTAAATAAACCAATACTAAAAACGAAGATGAAACCAACGATTAAATGAATGATGTTAATGAGTTTAATATTCCCTTTCACAATGTCTTTAAACACATGAAGTCCGCCGATTGTTAAGCCAACAAAAAAAGCTAAAGTTGGAAAACGGAAATGGTCTAATAACAACATAATTGGTAAAATAAACACACCAATTCCGACCACACCCCCAATGCCCATTGGAATAATTAGTCGAAGTGATTCGCGCGGATTTTTCCGAAAATCAGCCACGGAATTTATTATATCGTCATATACACCAAGCAAAACCGCAACAGTGCCGCCCCCAATTGTTGTAATAAGCGCAACACCTAATACAATTCCTTGGATAAATCGTTTTAAAAAGTTATTCATAAGATGATAATACCATACTAATGGTATAATTAATATTGCAGCGTATGAAATTAATTGTAGGTTTAGGAAATCCAGGACGCAAATATAAAGATACGCGCCACAACGCGGGTTTTTTAGCATTAGACACTTTTGCGGAAAAAGCACAAGTTGATATTGATAAAGCTGATTTTGGCGGACTTTATACAAGTTTTTCTTTTAATGATTTTAAAGTGTTTCTATTAAAACCACAAACATACATGAATTTATCGGGAAGGTCACTA